>DASVLM010000373.1:0-2234 GCA_036384875.1 Noviherbaspirillum sp. | reverse complement strand
AACGAACATCATGCGCGCCGTGCTTGCTGACGCGAAGCGCTTCACCAAGCCTGAGCCGGTGCGTGACGGCGTGATTCTCGTGAACGGCTCCGACCTTAAACCCGAGCCGATTAGCTGGCTCTGGCATAGTTGGTTGGCGATGGGGAAGTTGCACATTCTGGCGGGCGCACCCGGGCAGGGGAAAACGACCATCGCACTCGCCTTCGCCTCGACCGTCACGAGCGGCGGACGCTGGCCGGACGGTGCGCGCTGCGCGGCCGGCAACGTGCTTGTATGGAGCGGCGAAGACGACCCCGCCGATACGTTGCTGCCTCGCCTGATGGCTGCTGGCGCGGACCCGAAGCGCGTTTTCTTCGTAACCGGTTCGCGTATCAGCGGCGAGGTTAAGAGCTTCGACCCGGCCCGCGACATGCTCGCGCTTACGGAGCAGTGCGAGCGCATCGGCAATGTGAGGCTCATTATCGTTGACCCCATTGTGTCGGCGGTTACGGGCGACAGTCACAAAAACACGGAAACACGCCGCGCACTGCAACCGTTGGTAGACCTCGCCGCCAGCATGAACGCCGCTCTGCTTGGGATTACACACTTCAGCAAGGGCGGACAGGGTTCGGACCCGACACAACGCGTAGTCGGCTCGGTCGCTTTCACCGCTGTCGCGCGTGTGGTCCTGGTGGCCGCCAAGGTGAAAGGCGAAGACGGTGAAGACCGCCGCATCCTCGCACGCAGCAAATCGAACATCGGGCCGGATGAGGGCGGGTTCGAATATCACCTTGAGCAGACCGAGCCTGTAGACGGCATCTATGCGTCGCGCATCGCATGGGGCGCATCGGTAACGGGCTCGGCGCGCGAGCTGCTGACTGACCAGAACGAAGCGGACGACAGCGGGGCGAGTGCGCTCGATGCCGCCGCCGACTTTCTCTCGCAGGTTCTTGGCGCAGACGTGGTCCCGAGCAAGTCCATCGAAATTGAAGCCAAGGAGGCAGGTATTTCGTGGGCGTCGGTGCGGCGCGCATCCGATTCATTGGGCGTCAAGAAGCGCCGGGGCGAGGGCGGAAAGTGGTACTGGAGCCTTCCGAAATCCGCCCAAGTTGCTCAAGTTGCTCAACCTTCAAACGTTGAGCAAGTTGAGCAAGTTGCCAACGCCAATCAATCGGAAGGCTGACGAGTGCCCGCGAATCAACACCACGTTGAGCAAGTTGAGCGACCTGCGCTTGCAGGCGATTTTTGGGAGCAAAACCAATGATTGACGGACTGGTGTGCGGCAAGCTGTACGGCACGGCGACGAGCCGCACGAGTCAGAGCGGTAAGCGGTTCGTGACGGCCAAGGTGCGCGCCGCCGTGGGAGACGGCGAATCGCTCTTCGTGAACGTGATTGCGTTCAGTACGACGGCTGGCGAGGCGCTGCTCGCACTAGCTGACGGCGATTCCGTGGCGCTGGCGGGCACCCTGACACCGAAGGCATGGGTGGACCGCGCAGGCGACGCGAAACCTGCTCTTGACCTGGTAGCGCACGCGGTGCTGACCACGTACCACGTCAAGCGCAAGCGCGCCGCCGTGCAGGGCGAAGGGAGCGGCTCGGAGCGTACCGCCAGCCGTCCGGCGAACAGTAACGGTCGCGCAGCACATGAGCCCGCGCTGGCTGATGACGCAATCGACTTTTGAGGACTGCCATGACCAGCAAAGCAAATAAGCCGCCAGCCGAAAACGGGAACCAACCCGTTGAAACCCGCGCGGTGCGCGACGAGAAGGAATAGAACAGTAGTGAAGCGCGCTGCCTGATAACAGGTCGAAAACAGGCGGTGCGGTCTCGCTGAGAACAGCGAGCACGAGTTTTCGGACAGATACGCGCGCGTAAAGGTAATCAATCTGCCATTCCGGGGTCAGTTTGCAATCAAGCCTGTAGCGCCCCGGTTCCACCTGGGAATTTTCCGAGTCCATAAAAAGGCGGGGGCGGGCTTGCGCTGCTTTCTCGGAGCAGTACGAGCACGCGCGCGCGAGGTATTCAACGCGTGGAGTTATCTTCCATTTCTCAACACTTCGCGCCCGAGACTGCGGGAAGGCTCACCAGCAAAGGCGGGGCGACCGGCGGCGCCGCGGATAACTTCGCAGATACTAAGTTTTTAGAAAGTAATCTCACATTCGTGGGACAATGCGTGGATGAAATGCAAACGTTCATCAGACGGGCGCAAGCTGGATCACCACACGCTCCAGGTCATGCGCCAACAAGCTGTTAA
>DASVLM010000372.1:0-5051 GCA_036384875.1 Noviherbaspirillum sp. | reverse complement strand
ATTCTGGTTTGGCTGGCAAGTACTGAATCTGTGGTTCAACGGCGGTGCGCACGTCGGGTTCGATGCGCATGCCGGCGGCATTGTTTTTGGTGCGGGGTCCGCATGGCTGTTGCGGCGCTACGGCGCTGTGCGTGATGCATTTGTCGAGGAAGACGCGCGGGAGGAAAAGCGGGAAGGTCATGCAGTGGCGTACACGCAGGCGCTCGAACATATCGGCAAACTCGAAATTTCGTCGGCGCGCAATTTGCTCGAGCGTATCGACGCCGATGAACCGGGGCAGCTTCACGTGCTGATCGCACTCTACCGCTGCGCGCGTTATGGTGGCGCACCGGCGCAACTGGATAGTGCCGCCTCACGCGTGTTGGCCTTTCCGGCGACAATTGAATCCACAATCCAGGAAATCAGGGCAACCTGCAGCGATTACCTGAAAGCCTGCGCCGGTATGCCGCGACTCGCGCCGGGCGTGTTGTTGAACCTGGTCAATCCGTTACTGCGCATCAAGGCCGGTGCCGACGCCAGGGAATTGCTGCACGCGATCGGCAAAACCCACCCGAACTTGCCGGGGTTGGCCGCGGCGTGGTTTGCTTTCGCCCTGCGCGCACCCGAGGCGTCGCTACAGCGCCGCGAGCGCCTTGAGTATCTGGCGCAACATTTCGCGGATAGCGAGTTCGCACCGAAAGCGCGTTTTCTGTTGCAGCAGGGTTAGTTGCGACCTTGCTGACGTTTCCCGCGCTTGGGAGCCAGCCAGGACAAGGCCTCGGCGGATGGTTGATCGGAGCGGAGCTGCATCAGCCTATCGTCCGTTTCGTTGTGTCCCGGCCTTCGCTCGAACTCCGTTGCCGGGCGCGTTGCCCGCCAGGCAATTCCCTGATATCACACCCGGTACGCTGGCGACCGCGCGAGTCGCTGTGTTGCGCCCGCACGGTTTCGCCGGATGGGGCACCGGCCGCGCGCAGCGCAGCTTGAACTTCGGCAGAAGCGGTCAGCCTTTCGCTTCAGGTTTCTTCGTGATCGCCATGGTGCGTTCAATCAGCGCCAGACGTGCATCAATCTCCGGCATCAATGAATCGTTCGGATAGTTTTCCTTGAGATAGTTCAGCAGTGCACGCGCTTTCTCGTCTTGATTCAGGCGCTCATGTATCAGCGTGGCGGCGAGCAGGTAATTCTGCGGAATATCTTTGCTTTTCGGGAATCGCTTGTGGAAGTCCGACAGCATGCCCAGCGCCAGTTCTGGTTGCCCGCTTTGCGCGGCGAACTTGGCGAGTTGCGTGGTCTGTTCGGCATCGGCTGGACCGAACGTCGGCTCAAGCGCTTTGCATTCGCGCATCAAGTCCAGGGCAAGGCGGCCTTTTCCTTGCGCCATGAGGATGTTCAGATACTGCTGGCCGTGGCGCAGCAATTCGTCGCGCTCATCGGTCAGTCTCAGCAACTTGCGGTATTGCGTGTGAACGGCATGCGTGCCACCGCGGCCACGCAAATGGCCGCGCAACAATTCCGTGGCGTTGCCGGGTTTGCCGTCGCGTACGAACTCCGCCACTTCGTCGAGCAGATCCTGATCCGGATCGCGCTCGGCAGGCGGGCGTAAAATCTGCGGCCGTGCCGGTTCGAAACCGACGGCATCGTGATACTGGTAGAGCAGATAGCCCATCAGGTGAAACGTCACGATCAGCGCGTAATTGGCGATGATGCCAACCACGATCACGGCGATGAAATGGGGCAGCACCTTGGCTGCCAGAGCCCCCGCATACCTTTGACTCATCAGGATGATCAGGCACAAACCCACGACGGCAAGATATGACCAGCCCATGCGGGTCAAGAGTGCAATCCATTTTGCAGGATTCAATGCGCTCGCGAGACTTTCATCCATGGCCAACGTCATCGTGGCGCCAGGCAGGCAAAGGCCGAGGAACAGCATCAGGGCAATGCCAAATTTCGGTCCGAACAGCACGACGCCCACAATGGAAACAGCAATGAAAATCACCATCAACCCAATCTGCTTCCAGCCGAGGCCGCTGTCAGTGGATTGCGCAATTTCCGGCGGCTCCATGTAGCCGTTCGCGGTAGCGCGAAGACATTCGAAAGCGTAGCGGTACATCGCCACGGTGACCAGCAAAACGAGAATCGGCCCGAACGGCAAAAAGATCGCCAAGTTGCCAAACGCCAGCATGACGATGGTAATCATCGAACTCATGTGTGCGGGATACCGCGTGATTTCGCGCAAGCGATTCCAGAACGGGACGATGGGAGCGGACTGCGCGATCGGCGGTGCGGACATTCGGCTTGCCTATGGCTGAAAATTGCTTTGAACAGGGTAGGCGCGCAAGATTTCCCCAAGAATCGTCTCTTTCAATCAACGATTTGCGTGCCGATTGACGGAACAGTGCGCGCAAGCAAGCGGTCATTCCTCACCGGTTGCAAAGCCAGCGGAGACCACGCGACGCGTGCTTTTCGAGTATTGCAAAAGTGCCCGGGCCGCGCACTCGCTTTGATGCACGTCCTGCTTCTACTTTCCCCGCTCGCGGCAAACAATTCATGGCGCTCTTTTTACCAGGCCGGAATGGTCTGGAGTCCGGTCTTTTGCGCGATTACACGTCATGGATTGCACGTCGTGGAAAGGGATGCTTGTAGTGTAACCGGGCGATTCAGCGCCCAACTTCCCACACACTAAAACGGATTGCGACAGTGCTGGTGTTCATGGTGTTGCATTTGTAACTGCGCTGACCGCCTCTGCGAATAAAAACATTACCAGCGTGATTCCCATAGCCAACAGGAACCAATCCAGCGAGCGGTTGGCAAGGTAAGGTATGGCATCGACGACCACCTCCCTCCACCCAGCGAACAGGGTCAATACGCCTGCCGCAGGTGCCGTAATGCCAGTCACTTGAAACACGAAAAAGTAAGCGGGAATTTCACCTTTTCTGTTTGCGGCTGTTGCATGGTTGTGACCTTGGAGTTTTTTTAATGGCCAGTTTCCAGACAGTTGTTCGAACATCGAAAAGGGATTTACTCGACGTGTGGGGACTAATGGCAGTCGAATTGCATTCCAACATACACCGGGCCCTTACTCCGCCCGATGCTCCAGCGCCAGATACTCCTCGCTCTGCATCTCGATCAACCGCGATTCGGTGCGGCCGAATTCGGCGCGCAGGCGTTCGCCGTCGTACAGCTCGGTGATCGGTGCGGCGGCGGACAGCACCAGCTTGACGCGGCGGTCGTAGAACTCGTCGACCAATTGCACGAAGCGTTTGGCGGCGTCCTCGCTGTAGATGCTGAATTGCGGCACGTTGGCGATGATGATCGCCGGGCCGGCCTTGGCCAGCGCGATGTAGTCGGCGACCGCGCGCGGGCCTTCGCACAGCGCGTCGAAATCGAACCACAGGATATTGTCGGCGCGCTTGCGATACGGGATGTCGCGACCGTTGATCTGCAGCGAACCGTCCTGCTGGATGGAACCACTGGCCTGGCTGCTGAAGATGCGCCCCAGCGCACGCTCGGCCTCGGCGCCTGGCGGGGTCAGGTAGACCGGCGCCTGCGCCAGCGCACGCAGGCGCCAGTCGTGCGACGAGGCCATCTCGACCACGTGGCAGCGCTGTTCGATCAGCGCGATCGCGGGCAGGAAGCGGGCGCGCTGCAGGCCGTCCTTGTACAGGTTGGCCGGCGCGGTGTTGGAGGTGGTGACCAGGGTTACACCGCGTGCGAACAGCGCGTCGAGCAGGTTGGACAGGATCATCGCGTCGCCGATGTCGTTGACCAGGAACTCGTCCAGGCACAGCACGCGGCAGCGCGCGGCGAGGCCGGCGGCGACCTCGACCAGCGGGTTCTGGCGTTCGCCGAGCGCACGCAGGCTCTCGTGCACCTCGCCCATGAAACGGTGGAAGTGCCGGCGCAGCGCCACGCCATGCGGCAGGCTGGCGACGAACAGGTCCATCAGGAAGGTCTTGCCGCGACCGACGGTGCCCCACAGGTACAGGCCAGGCACTGCTTCAGGCGCTTCGTTGCCGAGCAGGGACTTCAGCCGCCCGAACAATCCGTTGCCATTGCCCGATGGTTCGGCGCACAGCGCGGCATGCATGCGGTCGAACTCGGGCAGCAGGGCGAGCTGGGTCGGGTCCGATTCCCAGCGATGCGCGGCGACGCCTTCGAGGTAGCGCGCACTGGGCGCAAGCGGGGGAGTTTCACTCATGAAGCGGCAGGTCTTGGATGGAAGTGAGGGCAGCTGTCAGCTGCAATGTGCCGTGCGCTTCAGGACCCGCGCACCGGTGGTAGCCAGTCGATCACGGCGTGTTTCACGGCACCACGCAGATCCATCAGGCGACGATGGAAGAAGTGCCCGGTCTCCGGCATGCGCACCAGTTCCGGCGGAGCGTCGAGGCTGTCGATCCAGTCGAACACCGCCTGCGGCTCGACCACTTCGTCCTCCTCGCCCATCACCACCAGCCAGGGACAGCCGGGCGGGATGATCGCTTCGAACGACCAGCGGCCGGCCGGCGGGGCGATGCTGATCAGCGCCCTGGCCTGCAACCTGGCAGCGTTGCGGATGGTGACATAGCTGCCGAACGAGAAACCGGCCAGCCACAGCGCGTCGTCCGGTCGCATACGGCGCACCCAGGCCACCACGGCGGCAAGGTCGTCGCCTTCACCCTCGCCGTTGTCGTAGCTGCCTTCGGAGGCACCGGTGCCGCGGAAGTTGAAGCGTACGGTGTCCAGTCCGGATTCGCGCAGCGCGCGTTCCACCATGGTCACCACCTTGTTGTGCATGGTACCGCCCTGTACCGGGTTCGGATGGCAGATCACCGCGACGCCGCGGCGCGCGCAGGCGGGCTCGGCGATATCGCTGATGGTTTCGAGCTTGCCGGTGGGGCCGTCGAGCATGAAACTGGCGGCGATCTCGGGAAAGCCGGCAGGGTCGGCGGGAAGCTCGGTGGGATTCATGCAGACGATAATAACCGCCATGACGCCTTGCCGCCGCGTGCGACGTCGATGAACCATCTGGCGCATGCGCTGCTGGCCGGCGACGACGAGTGGCTGCAGCTGGGCGGCATGCTGGGCGA
>DASVLM010000371.1:0-4304 GCA_036384875.1 Noviherbaspirillum sp. | reverse complement strand
ATGCAGGCATCGGTACGCGATACCGATACGGTGGCGCGCCTGTCGGCCGACGAATTCGTTGTTGTGCTGCAGGAACGCGAGCGTGGCGAAGAAAAGCTCTCTCACGCGGTGGTCCAGCGCATCATGGATGCGATTGCCGTGCCTGCCGAGATTGAAGGTTATGAATTCGTCGTCGGCAGCAGTATCGGCATTGCGGTAAGCCCGAATGATGGCGACGATCCCGAGATGCTCATCAAGCACGCCGGCATCGCGATGTATCGTGCCAAGGAGTCGGGACGCAACAATTTCCAGTTCTATACGCCGAGCATGAACGAGCGGGCACTGGAGCGGCTGCGCATCGAAGGCGATTTACGTTGTGCACTCGACCGCAACGAATTCGTCGTCCATTACCAGCCGCAGGTGAGCCTGGCGAGCGGTCGCGTGATCGGCGTCGAAGCGTTGATCCGCTGGAACCATCCGGCGCTGGGCATGGTGTCGCCAGTGCGTTTCATCGACATCGCGGAAGAGATGGGACTCATCGTGCCGATCGGTGCCTGGGTGGTGCGCACTGCCTGCGAGCAGAGCATGCAGTGGCAGCGGGAGGGGTTCGGTCCGGTGCGGGTCGCCGTTAATTTGTCCGCGCGCCAGTTTTATCAGCAGGATTTGGTGGCATCGATTGCCGACGTGTTGCTGGAAACGGGATTGCCGCCGCATCTGCTGGAGCTTGAACTGACGGAAAGCATGATGATGACCGACGCCGCGCAGTCCGCCGAGATCCTCGGCCGGCTGAAGGCGCTCGGCGTGCATTTGTCGATCGATGATTTCGGTACCGGTTATTCCAGCCTGTCCTATCTGAAGCGCTTTCCGATAGACCTGCTGAAAATCGACCAGTCCTTCGTGCGTGACATCACCGTCGACCCCGACGATGCCGCCATCGTCACGTCGATCATTTCGCTGGCGCACAGCCTGCGGCTGGAGGTGATCGCTGAAGGCGTGGAAACCGAAGCGCAGCTCGCTTACCTGCGTACCCATGGCTGCGACTGCATGCAAGGTTACTACTTCAGCCGTCCCGTTCCCCACGAGGAAGTTGCACAGATATTGCGGCACAACAGCGTTCGTCCGCTGAACGCCTTGCCGCAATCCACGGCTCCCGCGCTTTCGAGTTAAGCTGTCCTTGCTCCATGCAGCCGCTTGATTCGCCGCAAGGCGGAACGGCGCGCGCATCGCATGATCGAAACTGCAATGAATTGCCCGAGGAGCTACGCATGACAGCTTTCAGGACGGAACGCGATACGTTCGGCCCCATCGAAGTACCCGCAGATCGCTTGTGGGGCGCGCAGACGCAGCGCTCGCTGCATCATTTCCATATTTCCACCGAGGCCATGCCGGTCGAGCTGGTGCAGGCGCTGGCGGCCGTCAAGCGCGCCTGTGCAGTCGCGAATCGTGAACTCGGCTTGCTGGATGCGCGCAAGGTGGATGCCATCGTGCAGGCTGCCGACGAGGTGCTGGCGGGCAAGCATCCCGACGAATTTCCGCTGTCCGTCTGGCAGACGGGCTCCGGCACACAGAGCAACATGAACATGAACGAGGTGCTGGCCAATCGTGCATCGGAACTGCTCGGCGGTTCGCGCGGCGAGGGCAGGCTGGTGCATCCGAACGACGATGTCAATCGCAGCCAGTCGTCGAACGATATCTTCCCGACAGCAATGCATGTGGCGGCGGCGACGGCCGTAGAAAAGAATCTCGTTCCCGCATTGCAGGCACTGCGCGCCACGCTGGCGAACAAATCGCAGGCTTTCGCCGGCATCGTGAAAATCGGACGCACGCATTTGCAGGATGCGACGCCGCTGACGCTGGGGCAGGAGTTTTCCGGCTACGTGGCGCAGCTCGACCATGCGCTCGCCACGGTGCAGCAATCGCTGCCCGGGTTGTGCGAACTCGCTGCGGGCGGCACGGCAGTCGGCACCGGATTGAATGCGCATCCTGAATTCGGCATGCGTGTCGCAGCCGAACTGGCGCACGCTACCGACCTGCCGTTTGCGAGCGCCGCCAACAAATTCGCCGCGCTTGCCGCGCATGATGCGATGGTCGCGTCGCACGGCGCACTCAAGACACTCGCGACAGTTCTGATGAAGATCGCGAACGACGTGCGCTGGCTCGCATCAGGGCCGCGCTCCGGTCTTGGCGAACTCTCGATTCCGGAAAACGAGCCAGGCAGTTCCATCATGCCGGGCAAGGTCAATCCGACGCAATGCGAAGCGCTCACCATGCTGTGCTGCCAGGTGTTCGGCAACGATGTGGCAATCAATATCGGCGGCGCGTCCGGCAACTTCGAGCTGAATGTCTTCAAGCCCATGATCGCCCACAACTTCCTGCAAAGCGTGCGGTTGCTTGCCGACGGCATGCGCAGCTTCGACGAGCATTGCGCACGTGGCATTGAAGCGAATCGCGAACGCATCGCCGACCTGATGGAACGCTCGCTGATGCTGGTGACCGCGCTCGCGCCGCACATCGGCTACGACAAGGCGGCGCAGATTGCCAAGAAAGCGCATCGCGAGGGAACCACGTTGAAGCAGTCGGCGCTTGCACTTGGCTACGTGTCGGCAGAAGAGTTCGACCGCTGGGTCAGGCCGGAGCAGATGACTGGCCCTTCGGTGAAATAAGCACGCTGGTGCTGTTTCCACAAGCAAGCGCCAGCGATGCGCATTTTCTGAATGTGTAAGCCAGCCGTAATGTTTCCATCCCATCATTAGCCGGCCCGGCCATGTCCGGGCCACGTCTGTTGCGCCCGGCGGCGATCGTCCAGCTCATGCACTTCGCCGCCGCGTTGCGCGGCACGCGGCTTCACACGAAGACGATGGAAAAGGGAAGAAGATGCAAGGCCGGTTATTTCGCTATTTGCTGCTCGCAACCATTGCCGCCGCCGTGAGCGCGGCGCTGGCATCGCTTTCCTGGCTGGGAGGCGTAACGCTTCCTCCTTTCCTGCTCGCGCTGCTTGCCTGTATTACCGGCATGGCAGCCAGTCCCTTCGTACGGAAGCGCAGCGACGAACGCTATGCGGAATTTGCGTCGCAGGTCGGCGAGGAGATCGACCACCTGATGATCGGTTCTGCGGAGACGTCGCATTTCGTCGACCTGATCAAGAAGAAGGTCGAGCAGGATTTGCAGACGACCGAAGGCATCGTCGGTCGCGCGCAGCAAACTGCGCAAGTTACCGAGCAGATTGCTTCCAATGCCGAACGCGCCTCCCGCGTGGCAGCCGACGTGCGCAATGAGAGCATGGCTGGTCGCGCCGAAGTCGACCAGGGCCTGCGCCAGATCAGCAACGCGCGCGAAGACGCCCATACGGCATCGGCAATGATGGGCACCTTGCAGGAAAAATCGCGCCGCATTCATGCCATTACCGATGTGATCAACGAGATCGCGGCGCGCACTAACTTGCTGGCGCTGAATGCCGCGATCGAAGCGGCGCGCGCCGGGGAACACGGTCGCGGCTTTGCAGTCGTCGCAGGCGAAGTACGGCAGCTCGCGCAGCGTACCAAGTCAGCGACCGACGATATCGGTGCGATGGTGCGCGAGATCAATGAGCAGGCGGAGCGCGCGGCGGCCGGCATGTCGGATTTGACCGGCAAGGTCATGGAAGCGGCGCAGAACGTGGAAAAGGTGCACGGCTTCCTCGGCAATATCGAGCGTTCGGCGGGCGTGTCGCAAGACGAGATTCTGCAGATCGCGGAAGCATCGCGCCAGCATGTCGATACCACCCAACTGATCGCGGAAGCGATATCGCGCATTCGCGACGGCATGCTCGCGACCGAGTCGCAACTGCCGCTGGCATCGAAGTCGGCCATGATGCTGACCGAGCGCGCGGAGGGCTTGTTCGACGCTGCCACGACCTGCGGAGCGGAGACGGCACACGACCAGATTCGCATCGTTGCCCAACAGGCGGCGCAGGAGATCGGCAAGCTCTTCGAGCAGGCCATCGCCAGCGGGCAGATCAGCGAATCCGCGTTATTCGACCGTCGCTACAAACCCATTCCCGGGACCGATCCGCAAAAGCACAGGACGGCCTTCGACTCCTTCACCGATCGCGTACTGCCGGCGATCCAGGAGCCGCTGCTGGAAAAAATGCCGCAGCTCGCCTACGCGGGCGCGGTGGACAACAACGGCTATTTCCCTACTCACAACCGCAAGTATTCGAAGCCACTGTCCGGTGATTACGACACCGATCTGGCGAACAACCGCACCAAGCGCATCTTCAGCGATCGCACCGGCGCGCGCTGCGGCGCGAATACCAAGCCCTTCCTGCTGCAGACCTACAAGCGCGA
>DASVLM010000370.1:0-2107 GCA_036384875.1 Noviherbaspirillum sp. | reverse complement strand
GGCTTGATGCCGATACCGTGCACTGGTTTGGAACGTCCATGGGCGGTTTGATCGGCATGGGCGTTGCTTCGTTGAACGACAGCCCGGTCAAGAAGCTTGTACTGAACGATGTGGCACCGACGCTCAATCCATTGGCGCTCACCCGCATCGGCGAGTACATCGGCCAGGAGGTGCGCTTTCCGAGCTTTGATGAAGCGGCACGCTATATCAAGGATATTTCGCTGACCTTCGGTCCGCATACCGACGACGAGTGGCGCAAGCTCGCGACCGATGTGTTGCGACAGGATAAGGATGGCCAATGGATACGGCACTATGACCTGAAGCTGTCGGTGCCCTTCAAGGCGGCAACACCTGAAAGCACGAAGCAGGCGGAAGCGATGTTATGGGCGGCATACGATCACATCCATTGCCCGACGCTGCTGGTGCGTGGCGCACAATCCGATCTCGTGACGCCAGAAGTGGCGCAAGCCATGGCGGCGCGCGGTCCGAAGGCCAGGGTGGTGGAACTGCCGGGAGTCGGTCATGCGCCAACGTTCATGCATGCCGACCAGATCGCTGTCGCCAAGGACTTCCTGCTCGAATAATCATTCATCACTACGCAAACAAGACATGGAAATCAAACGCCTGCACGTCGGCAAGACGCTCTCCGAAGTTGCCATCCACAACGGCACGATTTATCTCGCCGGACAGATTGCCGAAGACCTGACGCAAGATATTGCCGGCCAAACGCGCGAAGTGCTCGGTCACATCGACCGCTTGCTGGCAGAAGCCGGCAGCGACAAGTCACGCATCCTGATGTGCCAGATTTTCCTATCGGACCTGAAGAACTTCGCTGGAATGAACGAAGTCTGGAATGCGTGGGTTGCCGAAAGCAATTCGCCGCCCCGTGCCACTGTGGAGGCCAAGCTCGCCAAGCCCGAGTGGCTGGTGGAAATGGTCGTCACCGCGGCTCAGAAATAACTTCGATGGTTTCCGTCGCCGCCACCCAAAGCGAAGTGCATGAACAGCTGACTGCCGGCCTGACCGCGGAGGACGGCGGCCGCGTACTCGATGCCCTCGCTTATGTCGAATCGGTGTACCGCGACAAAGTGGTAGTGACCGGCCAGGACGTTTTCGAATTTTCGCGTGGAGTCGCAACGACGCTGGCTTCCATCAACACTGACGTCGACACGCGTATCGCCGGCTTGCTGTTCGAACTGCCAGTGCTCGATCCCAAAACTGCCGAAGGTATTGAAGCACGCTTTGGCAAGGATATTGCCGATCTTGTCAGTGGTGTTCGTCAATTGATGCGCCTTCATGAGCAGACCTTCGGTCAGAAGGATATCGGTCGTGGCAAGAACGCTTCACAGGAGGCGGCGGAGCACATGGAAACGCTGCGCAAGATGCTGCTTGCCATGGCGTCCGACATGCGCGCAGTGCTGGTACGGCTGGCGTCTCGCGTAACGACGCTACGTTATTTCGCCGAACTCAAGCTCGAGAACGAGCGCACGCAGATGTATGCGCGCGAAACGATGGATATCTACGCGCCGCTCGCGAACCGCCTCGGTATTTGGCAGCTCAAGTGGGAGTTAGAAGACCTCGCTTTCCGTTTCCTGGAGCCGGCGACATACAAACGCATCGCCAAGATGCTGGAAGAGAAGCGGCTCGAGCGCGAGAGTTTTGTCGATCGTGCCATCGCTCGCCTGAAGTCGGAGTTGGCAGCGGCGGGCATCAAGGCCGAGGTGTACGGCAGGCCGAAGCATATCTACAGCATCTGGAACAAGATGCGCGGCAAGTCGATCGATTTTTCCGAGTTGTATGACGTGCGTGCATTCCGGGTCATTGTCGATGATGTGAAGACCTGCTATGCAGTACTCGGACTGGTGCACAACATCTGGGTGCCGATCCCCGAAGAATTCGACGATTACATTTCCCGTCCGAAGGCGAATGGCTACCGTTCGCTGCATACCGTCGTGGTGGCAGAGGATGGTCGTGCGCTGGAGGTGCAGATACGCACGCATGAAATGCATCGCTTTGCCGAATACGGCGTGGCTGCGCACTGGCGCTACAAGGAGGCGGGCGGGTCTAATTTCACTGCGCAGAAATACGACGAGAAAATTGCATGGTT
>DASVLM010000369.1:0-5587 GCA_036384875.1 Noviherbaspirillum sp. | reverse complement strand
CACTCATGCTCGCATTGTCCGCGCTGGCCTACCTTGTTGTCCCAGTGGTTGATAACCTGACACTGCGCTGGTTCGTACGGGATCTTGATATACGCTCCGCGCTTGTGGCGCGTGCCTTGTCGTCATCATTAGCTGAAATGGTGCGCGCGGGTGCAAGCGGCAGGATCGACAACATGTTCAACCAAGCCATTCAGGATGAGCGCCTGTATGCGCTCGGATTTTGCGACACTGCTGGCCGCATGCAGTATCGGACCAAAACCATGCCTGCGTTACTGACATGCCGATCCACTGCAAGCAACTCTGCACATGGACAATCCGTCATCGACTTGCCTCAAGGGGCGCTGCATGTCGCCCGTCGGGCCGTGCAGGACGACGGTAAAGTACTTGGAGAATTGGTGCTGGTGCATGACATGAGCTTCGTTGACAGGCGAAGCTCGGATACGCGCAAATACGTGATCGGATTATTCGCGCTGCTCGCTGGGGTTGTCTCTCTGATCACTGTGCTGATGGCGCATCTCAGCTGGCGTGGATGGATCGCCGGCGCGCGTGCCATGTTGCGCGGAGACGGCATCGTACGTCCGTTTGACGACTATCAGGCTGAAGTGCGGCCGCTGGTTGGCGATTATCATGCTCTATTGCGTGCTTTCGGCGATGAGCAGCGGCAGCGCGATGCCGGCACGCTTCGATGGAGCCCGGATACGCTTCGTGAACTGCTGCATGAGAATCTTTCGGGTGATGAAATCCTCGTTGTGTCCAACCGTGAGCCTTATATTCACAACACCACACCGGACGGCATCAAAGTGCTGCGCCCCGCCAGCGGTTTGATTACTGCGGTAGAGCCGGTGATGCGCGCCTGCTCAGGAACCTGGATCGCACACGGCAGCGGTTCGGCAGACCGTGTGACGGTTGATCGCGACGACCGCGTTGCAGTACCGCCGGACGACCCCTCATACCGGCTGCGCCGCATTTGGCTGACCGAGGCGGAGGAAAAGGGCTATTACGAGGGTTTTGCCAATGAAGGACTGTGGCCGCTTTGCCTGACGGCCCATGTGCGGCCGATCTTTCGCGGCAGCGATTGGGAACAGTATCGCAAGGTCAACCAGCGTTTTGCCGACGCGGTAGTTGCCGAATCGCGCACGGACAACCCAGTAGTGCTTATCCAGGACTATCATTTCGCGCTCCTGCCGAAACTGATCCGGGAACGGCTGCCGCGAGCAACCATCATTACGTTCTGGCATATTCCCTGGCCCAATCCCGAGGCGTTCGGTATCTGTCCGTGGCGAAACGAGGTCCTGGAGGGACTTTTGGGAAGCACCATTCTCGGCTTCCAGACGCGCTATCACAGCAACAATTTCCTGGAAACCGTCAATCGTTTCCTCGAGGCCCGCATCGAGTCTGAACAAGCTACCGTGTCTTACAGTGGCGAACTTACACATGTGGAGAATTACCCGATCTCGATTCATTGGCCGGAACCCGAGGGCAGCCTGTGGGCCTCAGTTCGACAATGCGGTCTCGCGATCCGCAGCGCGCTTGGGCTGCCGGCAGAGCACATGCTCGTGCTCGGCGTGGACCGGCTCGATTACACCAAAGGTATCCCGGAACGTCTGCATGCAGTTGAATTGCTGCTTGAAAGGCACCCGGAATGGATAGGAAAAATGACTCTGGTGCAGATCGCCGCTCCGACCCGCTCTGCGCTGGAGGAATACCAGAATCTGGAAGGTCGGGTTACAGCGCTGGCCGATCGGATCAACCAACGCTTCTCGACACCGTCCTGGAAGCCGATCCTGTTGAAAGTTGAGCATCACGACGCGCAGAAATTGAACGAATACTACCGCGCCAGCAATGCCTGCCTGATCACCAGTCTGCACGACGGGATGAACCTTGTTGCCAAGGAATACGTTGCGGCACGTGACGACGAGCGCGGTGCTTTAATCTTGAGCCAGTTCACAGGGGCGGCCATTGAATTGCATGAAGCTCTGATCGTTAACCCCTATCACATGGAACAGGTTGCTGAGGCAATCCATCGCGCATTGTCGATGCCCGTCGCCGAACAACGTGAACGCATGCGTAGCATGCGTGCGCTGGTGCGCGATTTTAATATCTACCGCTGGGCAGGACGAATGCTGCTGGACGCTTCTCGCCAGCGACGCCGCGAACGAATCGTCGCGCGCATACGCTCGCATAATGAGCGCCACTTGCGGAGTGCGGCATGAAGCATTTGATGTCTCCCGAGGGCGAGGCGGCGATGCGCGCCTTGATCGAACGAGGAGGGCTGTTGGGCTTTGATTTCGATGGCACATTGTCGCCGACCGTAACGTTGCCGGAAAATGCATCGATGCCGCGCAGTGTCGGCCGGGGATTCGCGGTACTTTGCGAGGCGATGCCTGTTGCGGTTATTACTGGCCGCAGTGTGGCAGATATCACGCCGCGCCTTGCAACGATGCCGAAATACCTTGTCGGCAATCATGGAGCCGAAGGCTTGCCCGGCCAGGATGCCGCGCTGCTCACAAGATATCAAGAGATTTGCACAGACTGGATGCAGCAAATAGAGAAGAAGTTACGGCTGCAAGAGATTGACCCGGGATTGATGATTGAGCACAAGCCTTATTCAATCTGTCTGCATTATCGACTCGTCCGAAATCGCCATACGACGATTCAAAAGGTCGAGGATGCCTTGCCACGCCTCTCGCCGATGCCCTTAATTATTGGCGGAAAATGCGGTATCAATTTGCTGCCGCCTGGCGCTCCGCACAAGCGACAGGCGCTTGAAGACTTGCTCGCGCTGGAAGGTATGCGCTCGGCGTTCTTCGTTGGCGATGATGAAACTGACGAAGTCGTCTTTCGTGCTGCTCCTCCCGAGTGGGTTACCGTCAGGGTAGAACGGGTGCGCGATAGTGCCGCGCGCTTTTTCCTGCATCATCAGAGCGAGATGGCGGAATGCCTGAAATGGATGATTCAATTCGTCAAGTCGTGAAAACAGATTTTCCATTTTTTAGAGGAGGCACCTAATGGCGTTCATGATATTCGGCAACCCGATCTATGAATGGGCTACGGCGCTAGCCATCACCGCCGTCGCAGCCGTCTTGATGTATTCGGTGAAACACCTGCTCGTGCAGAGACTGGCCAAGGCTGCGCTGCGCACCCAGACTTATCTTGACGATGTAGCCGTTGAAATGCTGTCGTCTACACATTTCCTCTTTATCGCGATCGTGGCTGCTTATGCAGCGAGCGCATATCTTGATCTTTCCCCCCAAGTACGCCAGATAATCACGCGCGTTGCCGTTGCTTCCTTTTTAATTCAGGCCGCGATATGGGGCGACAGCGGGATCCGCGACTGGGCGGCTCATTACCGGATGCGCAAGGCAACGGAAGATGCCGCTAGCACGACGTCGACCGCAGCGCTCGGATTCATTGCGCGTGCGGGATTGTGGATCGTGATTGCACTCATGATTCTCGATAATCTCGGATTTAACATAACGACGCTCATCGCCAGCCTGGGGGTCGGCGGCATTGCAGTGGCGTTGGCGGTCCAAAATATCCTGGGTGACATCTTCGCATCATTGTCTATCGTGTTCGACAAACCATTCGTCGTCGGCGATTTCATCATCGTCGACAATGCGATGGGAACGGTCGAATATGTCGGCCTGAAGACAACGCGCCTGCGCAGCTTGAGCGGTGAACAAATCGTTTTTTCCAATGCCGATTTGCTGAAATGCCGGATACGCAATTACAAGCGCATGCAGAGCCGGCGCGTGGTATTCAACATTGGCGTGACCTACGGAACATCGGAAGAGCAACTGCGCGAGATCCCGAAAATCGTACGAGAGCAGGTCGGCTTGCACGCGCAAGCGGTATTCGACCGCGCGCATTTCAGGGACTTTGGTGAATCATCGCTGAACTTCGAAGTGGTCTACAACCTCAGCGACCCCGACTACAACCTCTACATGGATATCCAACAGGCGATTAATCTCGGTGTATTCCGGCGCTTTGCGGAAGAAGGTATAGAGTTCGCCTACCCGACGCGCACCGTCATCTTGTCGAATGCACGTTCATTTGCGGCGGCCGATTCCGAGCCTGCATCCCGGCCGGCATAGCTGTCCTAAATCAAAGAATCGTGTCCGAGAGGAGACGTTCCGAGGAACAGCAATTGGTCGAGTCGGTCGCGGAGGCTGCGTGCCATTTCCTCGCCACGAGCCTTCAGCACTGCTTCAAGATAGATATTGCGCAACTGGCGGAAATCGTCGATGCTCGCCGCCTTCTCCACCTTCAGCTGCAAGGCATATCCGCGCAAGCCAATCGTGCTTTTGATCGTGGCAGTGTAGAACTCGTAAATCGCTTCGAATTGGCTCTTGCCTTCCGGGAGGACAGGCGCTGGAACCTGCTGCTCTACCGGTTGCGGAGCCGAAGTAGGGGGCACCTGTACCGCAACAGGTGCGGGCGCGGTCGTAGCGACCGAGGCAGGACAAATGAAACCATTGTCCAGCAACTCCACAATACTGGCTTCCGTCACACCCAGGCTCGCGATCTTGAGAAGAAGTTCCCCTGCCGTGTGCTTGCCGTCTACTAGCAGCAGCAGCGTGCGAAGTCGCGGAGCGAGATGGTATTGACGTGTAGCGATTTCACCCCGCCCCTTGTCTGTCTTGTCGAAAATCGTATTCATCATCTGCGCGCCACACATAAACACCTGTTGTCGACACAATGCCACATTATTCCGTGCGGCAACTAAATTGTTGCATCTTTATAATCTCATTTTTGGCAAAGATGTTGATATTGATCAGATCCAAGTCGATCGATTCCCTGTTTCGGCAAAAAGACTTGAACCAGCGGCTCAAGCCCTCATTTTTTGATTCTCAGGCATACTCTTTCCTTTGCCGTTCCGGCAGGTTTTACCGTTTTCATCATGCAAAGCCAGACTATCAAGACCGTGGAATTCGAACGCCCGCAAATGCAAGCGGGCACCAGTTGCGTTGCCAACGCCTGGGCTCGCGTGCCGTTTGCTCCCGCGCCTGCTGAAAAGGCTGAACTGAAAGAGCGCATCAAACGCTTGCTGAAGGAAAAGCAGGCCGTCCTCGTCGCACACTATTACGTCGATGCCGATCTCCAGGATCTCGCCGAGGAAACCGGCGGATGCGTTTCCGATTCGCTGGAAATGGCGCGCTTCGGCCGAGACCATCCGGCGAAGACGCTGGTGGTGGCTGGCGTCAAGTTCATGGGCGAAACGGCGAAGATCCTCAGCCCGGACAAGACCATCCTGATGCCCGACCTCGACGCGACCTGTTCGCTCGACCTGGGCTGCCCGGCGGACGAGTTTGCGGCGTTCTGCGATGCGCATCCTGATCGCACGGTGGTGGTGTACGCCAATACCAGCGCGGCAGTGAAGGCGCGCGCCGACTGGATGGTGACTTCTTCCATCGGCCTCGAGATCGTCGAGCACCTGCATGCGCAGGGGAAGAAGGTCCTGTGGGCGCCGGACAAGCATCTCGGCAGCTATATCCAGAAGAAGACAGGCGCGGACATGCTGCTGTGGCAGGGCTCCTGCCTGGTGCACGATGAATTCAAGGGCATCGAGCTGGAATTGCTGAAGAAG
>DASVLM010000368.1:0-3553 GCA_036384875.1 Noviherbaspirillum sp. | reverse complement strand
GCGGATCGTGGATGGTGGTGAGCGCGGTTTCCGATACCTGCAAACTCATGCCGGCGCCGGCCGGGCCGAGCGTGACCTCGCCGCTGCGCAGGTCGAGGCGACGCGCGACAAGCTGATGCTGTTCCAGTTTCTGCAACAGTTCGGCGATGCGGCTCTTCGCCGACAAAGGTTCGATCGCAAGTTGTATCGTGCCGCCGCAAGGCAGGCCGAAGCGATGCGCTTCGTCGGCGGTGATGCCGTAGGTGACGACTTCAGGCTGGGTGCGGGTGATGCCGTGCTTGCGCACGCGATCGATCAGGTCGTCCTCGATGCAGCCGCCCGAGGCCGAGCCGACCACGCGGCCGTCGTCGCAGATCGCAAGCGTCGCGCCTTCCGGGCGCGGGCTCGAACCCCAGGTACGGATCACCGTGACGAGTTCGCACGGCTTGCCCTGCGCGATCCATTCCGCGCAGGTTTTCAAAACTTCAAGATCGATGCTGTCCATGTTGATTCCGTCATTCTCCAGCGTCGAACCATGCATGGCGACAGTGCATGCGCATGCTGTTCCGTGCATTCATTGTGCGTCGGCGGCAATGAATCCGCGCGCATTTATCGTGCGACCACAGTGATTTATCTGCGTTGCCGATTAATAAGGAAACTCTTGTTGACATGCCTCTGGATACGCAATATAAATGACACCGTGAGTGGGTAGAAGCGATCAGCCCTATGCCGGAAGCGCAATGCAGCCGGCGTGTGGTGGGAGATTGCTCACTGTGAACCCGCGCCTCGCAAGCATAGCAATTCCGCTTGAAAGGCGCTTCGACAGTGATGCAGTTTTGCCGGGGCAGCGATGAACTACCTGAACTCCTTCCTGATCACCAGCACGGCGCTCGCCGCCGCAGCTTCCTCCCATCCGCAACTCACTGTCTTCACCCCGGTGGCGCTTTCGCTCGCCGTGCATCCCCTGTCATGCGCCGCATTGCCGGCCATGATGCAGTCCGTCCGATCGACATCGGAAACCTCTCAGTCGGAGCAACCATGAAAGACATCCTCAACCCGGCGCCATCCGGCGCGTCACGCCAGCCCGTTCCCGTGACCATCCTGACCGGCTTCCTCGGTTCGGGCAAGACCACGCTGCTCAATTACATCCTCACCGAGCGCCACGGCCATCGCATCGCCGTGATCGAAAACGAGTTCGGTGAGGTGGACGTCGATTCCGACCTCGTCATGACCTCGGATGAAGAAATCTTCCAGATGACCAACGGCTGCATCTGTTGCGTGGTCGACGTGCGCACCGACCTCGTGCGCATCCTGCAAAAGCTGCTGGAGCGCCCGGAGCGCTTCGACCACATCCTCGTCGAGACCAGCGGCCTGGCTGACCCGACGCCTGTGGCGGCGACCTTCTTCATGGATAACGAGGTGGCCAAGCAAGTCACGCTCGACGGCATCGTCACGCTGGTCGATGCGGTGCATATCGAAAGCCACCTCGACGACCCCAACCTGCAGGGTTACGACAACCAGGCGGTGGACCAGATTGTTGCAGCCGATCGCATCATCATCAACAAGACCGATCTCGTCGATGAAGCGAAACTCGTGGCGTTGGAAAATCGCATCCGCGCCATTAACGAAGGCGCGAAGATCCTGCGTTCCAACTACGCGCAGGTGGACCTCACCAAGATCCTCGGCATCGGCGGCTTCGCCTCCTCGTCGGCCATCATGGGCGATCCGCTGCTCGACGATGCGCATGTCTGCGACGAGCATTGCGGGCACGATCACGATCACGACCATGGACACGGACATGATCACGACGATCACGGGCATACGCACGACCCGTCCGTGCATTCGGTATCGCTGATCTTCGACGAACCTTTCGACGGCCCTTCGCTGGAGGCCTACTTCAAGCAACTGCTCGCGGTACATGGCGACGACATCTTCCGCATGAAGGGCATCGTGTCGGTCGCCGGTGACGATCGCCGTCATGTGCTGCAAGGCGTGCATCGCCTGCTTGACTTCCGGCCGGCCGATGGCTGGGACGGCACGGCGCGCACCAGCAAGTTTGTCTTCATCGGCCGCAATCTCGAACGCGACCATCTCTACAACGGCCTGGCCGGTTGCCTCGCCGATCCGCCGCCGGCGGTATTCGCCCAGCAGGTCGCCGCGCTGTTGCGGTCTGCCCAAGGCTGACAGGCGCGAGAAGGAGGAGACAACATTGAACACATCAACAACAACACCGCGCCTCGAATTGCGCAACATCCGCAAGGAATACCCGTCGGTCGTTGCCAATGACGGCATCGACCTGCGGGTGATGCCGGGCGAGATCCATGCGGTGCTCGGCGAGAACGGCGCCGGCAAATCGACGCTGATGAAGATCATCTACGGCGTGACGAAGCCGACATCCGGCGAGATGATCTGGGAAGGCGAGCGTGTCGAAGTCGAGAGTCCGGCGCATGCGCGCAATCTCGGCATCGGCATGGTGTTCCAGCACTTCTCGCTGTTCGAAACATTGACCGTAGTCGAGAACGTCGCATTGTCGCTGCCGGGCAAACCCGACCTCGGCTACCTCGCGCGGCGCATCGAAAAGGTCTCGGAAA
This sequence comes from Noviherbaspirillum sp., assembly GCA_036384875.1. Lineage (GTDB taxonomy): Bacteria > Pseudomonadota > Gammaproteobacteria > Burkholderiales > Burkholderiaceae_D > Noviherbaspirillum. Next base: position 983 of record DASVLM010000368.1, on the reverse strand, counting down.
AATACGGCTTGCCGGTGGATCCACTGCGCATCACCCATGCGCTCTCGGTGGGCGAACGCCAGCGCGTGGAAATCATCCGCTGCCTGCTGCAGAACCCCAACCTGCTGATCATGGACGAGCCGACTTCGGTGCTCACGCCGCAAGCGGTGCGCAAGCTGTTCGACACGCTGCGCCAGCTGGCAGAGGAAGGGCGCAGCATCCTTTACATCAGCCACAAGCTCGACGAGATCCAGGAGTTGTGCCATGTGGCGACGGTGTTGCGCGCCGGGAAGGTGACGGGTTCCTGCATTCCCTGCGACGAGACCCCGAAGTCGATGGCGCGCCTGATGATCGGCAAGGACCTGCCGGTCTGCGAACACGGTGCTCGTCCTGCCGACGGCGAAGTACGCCTGGCCATCGGCCGGCTGTCGCAGAAATCGGGCGATCCCTTCGGCACAGACCTCGATGGCATTTCGCTCGAAGTTCAGGCGGGAGAAATTGTCGGCATCGCTGGCGTCTCCGGCAACGGGCAGCAGGAATTGCTGGCGGCGCTCTCCGGCGAAGCGCCGGTGGACGATGCGGCGGCGATCCGCATCTGCGGCGCCGATGCCGGCCGCCTCACGCCGGAGAAGCGGCGCAAGCTCGGCATGTGCTTCGTGCCGGAGGAGCGGCTCGGCCGCGGCGCGGTGCCGCGCATGACGCTGGCGCAAAACGCACTGCTCACCGCCTATGACAGCGGCATGCTGCAGCGCGGCCTGATCCGCTTCGATGCGGTGCGCGAGTTTGCCGAGTCGTGCATTGCACGCTTCAACGTCAAATGCGGCGGCGCTGGATCGCAGGCGCGTTCGCTTTCCGGCGGCAACCTGCAGAAGTTCATCATGGGCCGCGAGATCATGCAGCAACCCAAGCTGCTGATCGTGTCGCAGCCGACCTGGGGCGTGGACGTCGGCGCCGCCGCCTTCATCCGCCAGCAACTGATCGACCTGCGCAATGCGGGGGTGGCG
>DASVLM010000367.1:0-4022 GCA_036384875.1 Noviherbaspirillum sp. | reverse complement strand
CCGGCGGTGACACGGTGAATGCGATCAAGGCAGCGAACGAGTTCGGCATCACCAAGTCGGGCAAGCAGAACCTGGCTTCGCTGCTGCTGACGATCAACGACGTGCACAGCCTCGGCCTCAATGCAGCGCAAGGCATGTATGCCACCGATGCGTTCTACTGGGACCTGAACGACGACACCCGCGCCTGGTCGAAGCGCTTCTTCGGCAAGATGAAGAAGATGCCGAACATGATCCATGCAGGCGTCTACTCTTCCACCATCCATTACCTGAAGGCGATCCAGGCCGCGGGCACCGACGAAGCCGGCGCCGTGATGAAGAAGATGAAGGAAACGCCGGTCAACGACTTCTTCGCCCGCAACGGCAAGATCCGCGAAGACGGCCGCATGGTGCACGACATGTACCTGGTGCAGATCAAGAAGCCGTCGGAATCGAAGTCGCCCTGGGATTACTACAACATCAAGGCGGTCATTCCCGGCGACCAGGCATTCCAGCCGCTGTCGAAGAGCACCTGCCCGCTGGTGAAAAAATAACAGAACGACAGCAGCACGAACTTTCGTGAAGTGTCGGCCGGGGTGCAGCGCGCAATGAAAGCTTGCACGCCGGCCACGTTATTGCCATAGAATGAAGCAGATGCCGCCAACAGAGCGGCGAGAGACCTGGCGTTACCAGGCAGGCAAACACACTACACGGAGACTCGCATCATGGGCATTGCTCGTCCCGGCATCGGCACTGGTGTCATGGCAGGCTGCGGCCTCGCCATCGCGATCATCGGGGGGATGGAAGCTATCACTTTGACGGCATCCCCCGGCACATCACCATTACTGATCATCGGCATGGCAGTCGCGGCGCAAGCAGCGATGGCAGCGATGGCGTGGTGGACCTTGCGGACCCTTCGCCGTGGGCTCAATGATGCAATTGCCACAGCAAGGCGTATCGCCGAAGGCGATCTCGCGCAGGACGTCCCTCTCGATCACGGCGGTGAATTCGGCGAACTGCTGCAAGGCCTGCACGACATCAGCGAACGCCTGTTTGCGGTCGTCAGCCAGGTACGCACCGGCACGACTGCAGTCGCGACCGCCTCGGGCATGATCACCAACGACAATGCTGCCCTCGCCTCGCGTACCGAAGAACAATCAGCCTCGCTTGAAGAAACGGCATCATCGATCGAAGAACTGACGTCGACCGTGGCCCAGAATGCGGAGAATGCGGAGCAGGCGAATTCGCTCGCCGTTGCAGCCGCGGAGTCTGCCGTGCGCGGCGGCGATGTTGTCGACAATGTCGTGACAACCATGCACGCCATCCAGGACAGCGCGCGCAAGGTCACTGACATCATCAGCGTCATCGACGGCATTGCTTTCCAGACCAACATCCTGGCGCTGAATGCAGCGGTGGAAGCGGCGCGCGCCGGCGAGCAGGGACGAGGCTTTGCCGTGGTGGCATCGGAAGTACGCACGCTGGCACAACGCTCTGCCAGTGCAGCCCAGGAAATCAAGGCGCTCATCACTGACTCGGTAGCAAAGACCAACGCCGGCGGCGAACTCGTCAATCAGGCAGGTGTGTCGATGGCCGAGATCGTCAAATCGGTCAAGCACCTGGCCGACATCATGGGCGAGATCACGGCAGCCAGCAAGGAGCAGCGCTCAGGCATCGAGGAGATCAATCAGGCGGTGACGCAGATCGACACCGTGACGCAAAAGAACGGCGCGCTGGTGGAAGATATTTCCAAGGGTGTCGCACACTTGCACGAGCAGGCTGTCCACCTGACCGACGCGGTTTCCATCTTCCAGTTGGGTGCGCGCGAATTCGGCAATGCCGACGAAGCCGTGGCGATGGTCAGGCGCGGCGTCGAGTTCGGCCGCTCGCACGGCGAATCGGCGTTGATCGCGGAAGTCAACAAGCTTGCCAAAGGCCGCTTCATCGATCGCGACCTGTATCTCAGCATCTACTCACTGGATTGCATCGCGCTGGCACATGGCGCCAATCCACGCCTGGTCGGCATCGACGGCAAGGCCTTCAAGGATGTCGACGGCAAATTCTTCGTGAAGGACATTGTTACGGGCGCGAAGACGAAAGGCTCCGGCTGGATCGACTATAAATGGGCGCATCCTGTGACGAAGAAGATGCTCGTCAAGACTTCCTATTTCGAAGTCATCGGCAATGTCGTGGTGGCTTGCGGATTCTACAAATAAGCCGCCGGCACGGCGTCAGCTCTTCCGGTTGATGAGGCGATTGCGATAGTCGCCTGGCGAAGTGTCGAACCAGCGCTTGCACGCACGGAAAAAAGTGCTTTGATCAGCGAAACCCAGCAGGTAGGCGACTTGCGCAAGTGTGAGGTCGCTCTTGCGCAGGTATTGATCCGCCAGCTCGCGCCGCGTGTCGTCCACCAGCTCATTGAATGACGTACCCTCTTCCTGCAGGCGACGCTGCAGCGTCCGCTCGCTCAGGCACATTTCCTTCGCGACGTCCGCGCGCAGCGGATCGCCGTCCGGCAGCCGCCGGACGATCAACTCGCGCGCCTTGTAGCTGACGCCTTTGCTGTCGAGCTGCTTGAGACGCTCGCCTGCCATGCGGTCCACCAGCGCGGCCAGTTCCGGATTTGCCATCGGCAGCGGTGCGGTCAGATCCGCTGTCGAGAAGTGAAGCTGATGCACCTTTGCATTGAAATGCAATGGGCATCGAAAGGCATCCTGATAAGGTTTCAGGTTCGATGGCTCGGGATGGGGAAAATCCACGGCGACCGGATGCATGTCGCGGCCGGTAAGCCAGCGGCACAGGTTGAGGATGGTCACCAGCACGAACTCGATGCGCGCGCGCGGCACATCGAGGCCTCCGCTTTCGAGCGTAACCGTCATCCCGTAGCCGCCTTCCTCCTCGTGCATCTCGATGTTCGCCGCATCGCTCACGATCCGCATATAGCGCAGGAAGCGCTCCAGCCCCGCCAGCAGGTGCGGGCAGGACATCATGACGTAGGCGATGGAATCGAAGCTGGCGGGATGCGGCACGTTCGGCATGGCGAGACCGATATCGGGATTGCCAGTGCGTTCGATTGCCAGCTCCCAAAGGCCGCTAATGCGCTCGGGCGGAAAGCGGACATCCGGATTTTTCAGCTCGCCGACATCCAGGCCGGCATCGCGGAACAGCGCAGGCACATCAAGCCGCAGCCCTTCGAACAACTCCACAATACCCTTGACCCATGCGCCAGAAACCGTTCGCACAGCAATCATGCTTCATCGCCCCTTTTATGCCGAACGCTCGCTGTCGAGTTGCCCGGTTGTCTCCATGTAGTTGAACCAGTTATACATGGCGGCAAATATTTCTTCAACTGCCGTGAAGCTGGACACGAGTCCGGATGAAGGGATGATGTTTTTTGTCCTCGGAAATGGAAAGATATTGATCAAGTCCCGGCGGAGTGCGGCATGACCTGCAAGAACGCAGGACGCGCGACAAACAAAAAAGGGGCTGCGCCGAAACGCAACCCCTTTATTTTTTGGTGGGCCTCCCGTGAGTCGAACACGGCACCAACGGATTATGAGTCCGCTGCTCTAACCAAGCATGAGCTAGAGGCCCGGTGAAATGACTTGGGCGGTATTACCCGCCCAAGAAACTTTCCGATATGTCAATCGCGAATCTTACCCGATTAACTGCCTTCGAGGAAGCTCTTGAGCTTGTCGGAACGCGACGGATGGCGCAGCTTGCGCAGTGCCTTCGCTTCGATCTGGCGGATACGTTCGCGTGTAACGTCGAACTGCTTACCGACTTCTTCCAGCGTATGGTCGGTCGACATCTCGATACCGAAGCGCATGCGCAGCACCTTGGCTTCGCGCGGCGTCAGCGAATCCAGCACGTCCTTCACCACGCCGCGCATGGAGCCATGCAGCGCCGCTTCGGCCGGAGCCAGCGTGTTCGTGTCCTCGATGAAATCGCCCAGATGGGAGTCGTCGTCGTCACCGATCGGCGTTTCCATGGAGATCGGCTCCTTCGCGATCTTCATGATCTTGCGGATCTTGTCTTCCGGCATCTCC
>DASVLM010000366.1:0-5829 GCA_036384875.1 Noviherbaspirillum sp. | reverse complement strand
TGACTGAGTCATCGAGATGCCCATCTTTCAGAGAGTTGATCAATTCCTGTTGGCGGATGAACCGTGCCCGATGCACGTCGTCGCCCACGCCATTGAGCGTCCAGGCGAGGGGCGTGTCGCCATATGCCACCAGCCATTCTTCCGGCGCCAGTCGTGTCAACAGCGAATCGCTGCCGGTTCCGAATTTCCCCGTAAAAAATTCCGAATCGATGACCGAAAAATCAGATGGTGAATAGTCGATTCCCCATGACGTGCCGGCGAGCGCGAAAAACCGGTTTGGCAATGTTGGCCCCGGCATGCTAGAGAACCACCGATCGCAAACGGCGAACTGGCTGGCCAGAAAATTGATTACGGGCAGTTGATTCGGCGTGAAACAGGTCAGCGCGCTCGCGATGTCCAGACCATGCTCCTGCATACACTCCGCATATCCGAGCTGATTTGGGTTTAGGGACATCGACGGATAGGTTCCGGCTGCATCGAGATTCAGGGTATCCTTGACACAACTGCCGGGAATATTGGCGGCCGCATCGCGGCAGAGTTGCACCAGCACATCAGAAAACTCGTGGCCTGGATCAAAATTCAACCGAAAGGGCGCACCATGGCCGATCGGATGCTGTACCGAGCGTTGCGGTGCATCGATGGAAGTATTGATATACGGCTGTTTTCCGACCAAGGTATCGGCCTGCGTCGGCGTGCCATCCGGCTGCCAGCCGCGCAGGTCGCTCCATCCGAGCAAATTGTCGAAAGAGCGGTTCTCGAGCATCAGGACGAACAGCCGCTTGATCTTCGTTTCGATTCCCATGGCGGCACCTTACGGGAAAAAGCTCGTTGCCTTATTTACTGCATAGGGGAAAAACAGCGCGGCGCCGCCGGCAAAATACGCCCAGGCGCCATTTGCCAAGTCGATTGGCTGCGCGTTGCAAAGCTGCCAGATTACGTAATATCCGATCGCCACAAAAAATGTACCGAGGAGAATCGTGCCGATCATGGCGCTGAATCTGGATGAGCTTGGAACCATGGGAGGAACCGCGCCGGCCGCGACTGGCGGCGTACCCTCTTGGACTTTCGCCTCCTCCGACAACGCCGTCGCCAAACTCCATCCCTGCTTTTTCAGCAGCTTGAGGCATGAGAGAAGCCCAAATACCCAAGTGATCGTCATCCCGATCATAATCAAGATAGTGAGCGCTTTCGGTAGCGGAGCCGCTGTCGGCATGGCGGCATGCGTTGTGCTATTGGATACGTCGACCGTTTGCGAATCCGGCTCCTTTTTAGGTGGCTTGGGAATCGATGCATCTGCTGATGCACTCGCGGCGGCCGATGAGCTTGCATCGACTGCCAGGGAAATGCCTGGTATAGCAAACACGAACAGGAAAATCACAAGGCTCAATAATTGAATGCTATGCCTCGATCGAACAAACGCTTTCATACTTCCCCCTTTTATTACTAGCTGCTTCATCAACGTGAATCGTGCACCCGTCCCGTAGTACTTCGCTGAATGAACTTGACCGCAAATACGTTGGCGCCTCCACGCCGTCGCATGATGAGGTCAATCAGGCCAAACTGCTTTGAGCAATTGCGCCAGGCGCGCACCGCCCTTTATGATTTGCTGCTTCCGCAGCGTTGCCGCCAGTGGTGTCGGGTGCCGGGTCGTAGGCGCCGGCGTCGGGATCGACCGCTGAGCCATCGTCGGGAGCAAGGTATATTGCGCCAACATGGAGCGGTTGATGCAAGTCTCCGACGAAATGCGCGATTAGCATCAGCGCTTCCTTCTTGCTGGCGAAATTGAATGGCACGTTGCTCGGCTGATCTTGAAGCACCAGGATGGCGGCATCGATTGCGTGCACGATGTCGTAGTCGTGGGCATCGACATATCGCGTAGCGTAACTGTCGTGTTCGATGTCGATGTCGGCGAAGTGGAACGATTTGTTGCAAGACACGTTTTTACCCCAATTCGGACAATTCGTGTTGTTGCCACGTGCATAGTCGGTCATAGCTTGCTTGTGTCGTCCTCGAATATCGCGCACGCTTGCACATGGTAGCGATCAGCGTCGTAGATGAAGCCGCGATCCGGTTGGATGCCCCGAACGCAATCAGCCCAGACAGAAACGGATTGGAGCGTCAGCTGCTGGCCGCCTGCAGTGCCGAGTATCGACGTCACTTGCGTTCCAGCGTTGCTTCCCTGGATGAGCAGGTCAGCTATGGCGCCGACGGTCTGGTGGCCATTTTCGCTCCAGGCCAAGGCTGGTCCGGACAATACAATCCCCACGGCTGCCAAAATGGCAGCCAACACTCTCGAATACATGGAACCTCCCTGGTTCTCGTCAACGAGCAAACGAATTGTGGTGAAGCACCCTACAGTTTCTCAAGAATGGATTCGCATTTTTATTTTTTACGACCAATGGTCACGATGCTCGCATGGGTTGACTTGTCACTTCAACCTGTCAACTTTGACAGGTGCCTTTTGATTAGGCATCCGACATTATGCTCAAGAAAATCCTTATAAATCAAATCTGTAAAACCCCCTTGCGCGGCAAATTTAACAAAATGGAACGACAGGTGAAAAAACTCCTGGTAGCTTTGTTCATCTTTTCGAGCGTCGCGTCCGCAGACGACAAGGTGGCGCCGCCACCCACCTCAGCGGCAGTTCAAGCATCTGATAGTCAGCTTTTAAGTAACAAGCACTATGTCAATAGCAACGGTCAGATCGTGCACTCCCCCTCGAAAACCGAATCTGGTCGTGCTCCTGTCGGGGCAACTGCGCGATATGCCGACGGCAGCCACAGCTCCAGCCAGCATCATCAAGGCACCTGCTTCCACCATTGCGGCGTCGCGACTTGAATTGGTGCCAACTAGTCGGAAAGGTGCATTGATCTTCCGGAAAGACACACGGCTGTCGACATATTGTCGATAGCTCCTTTTGTGGCGTAGTCTCCCTTGTCCTTGACGTTTGAACGTGTCGTGCCGGGCAGGCAGTGGATCAGGTCGATGTTAAGCGTACGGAAGAAGCGCTCGACCGCGCCTTTCATTTCCGGGCCGCGGGTCCGCGGATACATCAGTTCAATGCCAAGATCGTTGAATGCATAATAGACATAGCCGGCGTGGAACTCGGCGGCGTTGTCGGGAAACAGGCGCAGAGGAAGCCCGCGGGCCAGCCAGGTATTGATCACCGCAGGATAGCGGGACAGCCATTCATGCTTGGGGCGGATCGCGCGCTCGATGACGCGTAGGACGGATTCGGTGTTTGGCGCCGCCAGATGAAGCAGGAACGACATGACCATCCGACTCTTTCGATCAATCACGACGGTGAGGTATGGGCGTCCAATTACCTTGCCGGTTTTCGAGTCGACGATCAGTACGTCTAGCAAGGTGTGATCGATTTCCCATCGGTCCAAGATTTGACTGACCTGCATTTCGGTGGCGGCCACCCGGCAATTGCTATTGGCGACCCGCTTGCCTTTACGCGCTATGTCGACGATATAGGAATCGAGCCGCTCGACATAACGGTATACCGATGATCGGCTTGGCAAGACGATCGCGGCCGAGGGGGCAGCATTGCGATTGTGCGTTTCGACCCTTTCCTTGAATTCGAACCACACCTTCATTATCGGAAGTCGCTCCGGCTTCAGGTAGAAGTCATTGATGACATCGAGAAGAAGGTCTTCGACGTCACCGGTGATGACGGGCTTGCGACCTTTCCGGCAATGTTGCGGCACAAGTCGTGCAACGTTTCGCGAGCGACGGAAGGGCCTAGCCCACCGGTAGATGGTTTCCGGGGATGGCGGTTGCTTTGTGTCGGAAATGGCGCTCGAGACTTCAGCGATACGCTTGGGAAGTTCTTCCTTTGCAGGCAGCTTCCCCTCCGCATCGAGCAAGGCAGACAGATATTGTTGGCGCCGGCACGCTTCGTCGGCATGATCGGGCGGGTATGTGCTCAAGTCGCGTTCTGCGTTCGTGATTTGCGGCACCACACCCAGGTGACGCTGCTCCGGGTTGATCACCAGCTCACGTTTTTCGTAGAGGGTGTAGAACTCGACCTCCGTCGGCGCCCAAAGCTCACCACAATCGTCGGAGAACTGCAGGCAATTGTTCACCGTGCGGGTGCGGAAGCGCCATACGCGGCCGTCGCGGCAGACCTCCAGGCCTGACTTAAGAGAAAAACTTTGCATGACGATGCCCTCCCGTCCGATAGATCGCCGACTCTTCGTTGAGCGGCTGTTCGAGGTCAACGCCGACGAGCGACAGGCCAAGCATGAGCCATGCTTTGTCGCGACCAACCAACTCGATAAGTTCACCGACGGTTTGCGGCTGATGGATTGCGACCAGATTGGTCAGGCGCCGCCGCTCTTGCATATCCAGCAGGAATTCGCGTCGGTGATACATCAATAGCGCGACGTTGGAGCACCGCGGTTCCTGCGACAGCCACTCATCCGTCACCAGGGTGAAGCGCCGGCCTGTCTCCTGAAACCTGGTCCGAATCGCAGTGAGGCGAGAAGCGACGCGGGCGGTACGGCATTTCACCACCGGCTTCACCTCGCAATAAGCAACGGATTTGTCGAGGAACTCGATTTGCACGTCGGGAATGTAGGTGGCTGGTATGCCGTCGACGACGATGGGTTCCCGAGTGGGCTGCACCATAAACTTGCGAACGACGGGGGAAAGCTCCAGGAGCTGGAAGAATTGCTTTTCCAGCTGGGATTCCCATGCGGATGCAACGGGATTCTTGATCGAAGGGCAGAGGCCACGCGAGTGGCCGCCACTTCTGGTGACAACTTTTCTGACAGTCATGTAAATCTCCTTTGCGCCCGGAAGTGGGCGCGTGTGGGGCCACGCACGCAAAAAACGCGTGACGAGACCCCCGACCTCGCGTCGCGGAAGCGACGAGATCTGTTTAGGTATGAGGGGATTGACTCGACTTCGGACGGATGTATACTTGATGTGTCCGCATCAAAGTACCTCGCGTTCCTGAGGTCGAGCTAACCAACCCTCATGGTTGGTTTGTTCGTTTTGGAGCGCTGTAATTTTTCTTCCTGTTTCTTTCCTTCTCCTTTTCCAAAAAAGTGTCGCTAGGCGAGGTACCGGTTATGCGACGCCATCACGTCGCTGTCGGCTGCCAGCAGACGGCCGCACGCTGGGTGCCGACAGCGTTGCAGCGACAGTGCAAATTAATCTATCATGGCCTATTTGAAAACCCCCTAATTAATTTTGATTTTCATGGTTAAGCTATTGATTATTAAAGATTAAAATGCAAGGAAGACTTAAAAACCGTCGGGGCCGGCCGCCACGTAATCAGCTCAGCCCGCTCCGTGCCAAGATTTGGGCTTACGCGGTCGAGTATGCCGAGAGGCGGCGAGAAATCGATCTGGCGTCGATCTTCGCCGAGGATAGGAATTGGCGGAGAAACTGGGATCGCTATCGAACGGGAGTCGTCAGTCCATCAAAGCAGCGCGTGGATAGTATTGCCGCGTTGTTGCCGGGAACTGATCGTTATTTTTATTCTCCGCTTTGGGAGATTCTTTCGAATCGTGAATATTCAAATCAGGAACTTCATAGCGCGGCATCTCGTTTGCCCCCGCTTATTCGCCGAATGTTGAACTTTCGCGGCGATGCGTTTCCGGGAATGTTTTGGGCGAATCTTTCAAATTCGTACTCGCTGATGAAGAAAGCCAGGTCTCAGTGGAACAACTACGAGCTTGTGCTCGATTATTTCACGGCGCTTGTACTTATCCTGCGGCTCGCGGAGCAGGCAAGAGATTCGAGAATGTACCTACTTGCCATGAATTTCATTGCCGACGCAAGGGGCAAACTCGATGAACATCCAGTGCTATTCGG
>DASVLM010000365.1:0-7562 GCA_036384875.1 Noviherbaspirillum sp. | reverse complement strand
TGCGCAACGCACTGCTGTTCGCCGGCGGGCTGGCGATGCTGTTCGTGACCAGCGTGCGGCTGTCGTCGATCATCATCGTCATGCTGGCGGCGGTAGTGCTGCCCATCGTCATCTTCGGCCGCCGCGTGCGCAAGCTCTCGCGCGCTTCGCAGGACCGGGTGGCCGACGCCTCGGCGCTGGCGGGCGAGATCCTGAATGCGATGCCGACGGTGCAAGCCTTCACGCGCGAACGCGCGGAGGCGAGCCGCTTCGGCGCCTCGGTCGAACGCGCTTTCGTCACCGCCATGCAGCGCATACGCGCACGCTCGCTGCTGACGGTGATTGCGATCCTGCTGGTGTTCGGCGCTATCGTGTTCGTGCTGTGGCTGGGCGCGCATGCCGTCGTGCGCGGCGACATGACGGGCGGCGAACTCGGGCAGTTCATCCTCTACGCAACAGTGGTCGCCGGGGCGATCGGCGCGCTGTCGGAAGTCATCGGCGATGCGCAACGCGCAGCCGGTGCGGCGGAACGGCTGCTGGAGCTGTTGTCAGTGCAGTCACCCATCCAGTCGCCTGCGCAGCCCCTTCCTCTGCCGGCGCGCACCGCGAACGGCGCGGCTATCGCGCTGCACGACGTCGACTTCCGCTATCCGTCGCGACCGGAGACGCCTTCGCTCTCCAACATCTCGCTCGACGTGCGTCCCGGCGAAACAGTCGCCATCGTCGGCCCGTCCGGTGCCGGCAAGACCACGCTGTTCCAGCTGCTTCTGCGTTTCTACGACCCGCAGCAGGGCACCATCGCACTGGACGGCATCGACATCCGCCGTCTCGACCTCGACACGCTGCGCGGCGCCATCGGCATCGTGCCGCAGGACACCGTGGTGTTCTCTGCCGACGCGATGGAAAACATCCGCTACGGCCGCGCCGACGCTACCGACGAAGAAGTGATGGCTGCGGCGAAGATGGCGGCGGCACACGAATTCATCGAGCGCCTGCCGCAAGGCTATCGCACCTTCCTCGGCGAGCGCGGCGTGCGGCTTTCAGGCGGACAGCGGCAACGCATCGCGATTGCGCGTGCACTGCTGAAAAATCCGCCGCTGCTGTTGCTGGACGAAGCCACCAGCGCACTTGACGCCGAATCGGAACGACTGGTGCAAGGCGCGCTGGAAGCCGCGATGGTGGGACGCACAACGCTGGTGATCGCACATCGCCTGGCCACCGTGCAGCGCGCCGACCGCATCATCGTGATGGAGCACGGACGCATCATCGAGTCCGGCACCCATGCCAGCCTCTCGGCACAGGGCGGCCTGTACGCCAGCCTGGCAGCATTGCAATTCTCGCAACACTGAAAAGCCTGCCGGGCAGAAGCCGGCCGGCAGGCTTTACCCGTTAAAATACGGCATCAAAAATACGGCACCATCTGGAAGATCGCACATGCGCCAATACCTCGACTTCATGCGCCATGTCTATGAACATGGCACCGAAAAAACCGACCGCACCGGCACCGGCACCCGCTCGGTGTTCGGCTACCAGATGCGCTTCGACCTGCAGGAAGGTTTCCCGCTCGTCACCACCAAGAAGCTGCACCTGAAATCCATCATCCACGAGCTGATCTGGTTCCTCGCCGGCTCGACCAATACCAAGTACCTGAAAGACAACGGTGTCTCGATCTGGGACGAATGGGCCGATGCCGACGGCAACCTCGGCCCGATCTATGGCTACCAGTGGCGCAACTGGCCGACGCCGAATGGCGGACACATCGACCAGATCGCCCAGTTGGTCGATCAGATCAAGAACAACCCGGACTCGCGCCGCCTCATCGTCTCTGCATGGAACGTGGCCGACATCCCGCAGATGAAGCTGCCGCCCTGCCATGCCTTCTTCCAGTTCTACGTGGCCGACGGCAAGCTCTCCTGCCAGCTCTACCAGCGCAGCGCCGACATCTTCCTCGGCGTGCCGTTCAACATCGCGTCCTATGCATTGCTGACGCACATGATGGCGCAGCAGACCGGGCTGGACGTCGGCGACTTCATCTGGACCGGCGGCGACTGCCACCTGTACAGCAACCACCTCGAGCAAGTGCAGACTCAACTTGCACGCGAGCCGTTCGAGCTGCCGAAGCTGGTCATCAAGCGCAAGCCGGATTCGATCTTCGACTACCAATACGAAGACTTCGAGATCACCGGCTACGAGTCGCATCCGCATATCAAGGCACCTGTCGCAGTCTGATGAGTTTCCTCACCATCGTCGTCGCCACCGACGCAAACCGTGGCATCGGCATCGACAACAAGCTGCCATGGCGCCTGCCGGAAGACATGGCGCACTTCAAGCGCACCACCATGGGCCATCCGGTCATCATGGGCCGCAAGACCTTCGATTCCATCGGCAGGCCGCTGCCCAATCGCCGCAACATCGTCATCACCCGCAATGCCGGCTGGTCGCACGAAGGCGTCGAGGCGGTGACTTCGGTGGAGCAAGCCGTCAATCTCATTGGCGACACGCCGGCCTGCATCATCGGCGGTGCGCAGATTTATGCCGAAACCCTGCCCTTCACCAACCGACTTGTCATTACCGAAATTGGCAAGGCGTTCGACTGCGATGCATTTTTTCCGGCACTCGATCCGAATCAGTGGAAAGAAGTCGCACGCGAACAGTATCATTCGGAGCCGAACGGTTTCGATTACGCGTTCGTCACTTACGAAAGAATCTAGGAGAGGATATGTCCGGACACGGTTTCCATGTGCATGGTCCGCATGACCACCACGTCGAGCACGCAGCGCAGCACGGCGGCGACAGCTTCGCCGGCAAGATCGCGGTTCTCACCGCCATCCTCGCCACGGTAGGCGCACTCTTCGGCTACATGGCCGGCGACACGCAGAACAATGCCGCACTGTACAAGAACAACGCCGCTATCAAGAAGACGGAAGCGTCTAACCAGTGGAACTATTACCAGGCCAAGTCCAACAAGCAGAACCTGGCCGAACTGGCCATGACCCTGCCCGGCGTCAATGTCGAGAAGTACAGGTCTGAAGTCGAGCGTTACAAGAAGGAAAAGAACGACATCAAAACCGACGCCGAGAGGCTGGAAGCAGCTTCCCATGAATGGGACGAAAAGTCGGAAGCGCAGATGCACCAGCACCACCGCTGGGCACAGGCGATGACGGCGGTGCAGATCGCAATCTCGCTGGCGGCCATCACTCTCCTGACACGCAAGAAGTGGCTGGAATTCGGTTCCTACGGCGTGGCCGGCGTGGGCGTGCTGCTCGCCATCCTGGCGTCGATGCACATATAAAAAAGATAGTATTTCAACAACAAGGCGGGCCTGTGCCCGCCTTGTTTTTTGGAGAAGGCAACTTATAAATCAGATGTCACACATAGTTCGCGCATATCTGCGACAATGCGCGTTTTCCGTTTTTCGGCGCGCAAGCCTACCCGCCCAGGCGTCTCCCTAACCGCTCTTCTGGAGACCACATGAAATTCCGTTTTCCGATCGTCATCATCGACGAAGACTTCCGCTCCGAGAACACCTCCGGCCTGGGCATTCGCGCACTGGCGCAAGCCATGGAAGCCGAGGGCATGGAAGTGCTGGGCGTAACCAGCTACGGCGACCTCTCGCAGTTCGCGCAGCAGCAGTCGCGCGCCTCAGCCTTCATCCTCTCCATCGACGATGAGGAATTCGGCGGCGGCAGCGACGAGGAAACCGACGCCGCGCTGAAGTCGCTGCGCGCCTTCGTCGAGGAAATCCGCTACAAGAACGCCGACATCCCGATCTACCTCTACGGTGAAACGCGCACCTCGCGCCACATCCCGAACGACATCCTGCGCGAGCTGCACGGCTTCATCCACATGTTCGAGGACACGCCGGAATTCGTCGCGCGCCACATCATCCGCGAAGCGAAGTCCTACCTCGACAGCCTGGCGCCGCCCTTCTTCCGCGCGCTGGTGAACTACGCGCAGGACGGCTCCTATTCCTGGCACTGCCCCGGTCACTCCGGCGGCGTGGCCTTCCTGAAGTCGCCGATCGGCCAGATGTTCCACCAGTTCTTCGGTGAGAACATGCTGCGCGCCGACGTCTGCAACGCCGTGGAAGAACTCGGCCAGCTGCTCGACCATACCGGCCCGGTGGCCGCGTCCGAGCGCAATGCGGCGCGCATCTTCAACGCCGACCACTGCTACTTCGTCACCAACGGCACCTCGACGTCGAACAAGATGGTGTGGCACTCCACCGTCGGCCCCGGCGACATCGTCGTGGTGGACCGCAACTGCCACAAGTCCATCCTGCACTCGATCATCATGACCGGTGCGATTCCGGTGTTCCTGATGCCGACGCGCAATCACCTCGGCATCATCGGCCCGATTCCGCTGGACGAGTTCAAGTACGAAAACATCCTGAAGAAGATCGAGGCCAATCCGTTCGCACGCGAAGCGAAGAACAAGAAGCCGCGCATCCTCACCATCACGCAATCGACCTACGACGGCGTGCTCTACAACGTCGAAACCATCAAGCAGATGCTCGACGGGAAGATCGACACCCTGCACTTCGACGAAGCCTGGCTGCCGCATGCGACCTTCCATGAGTTCTACAAGGATATGCATGCGATCGGCAAGGACCGTCCGCGCGCGAAGGAATCGCTGATCTTCTCCACGCAATCGACCCACAAGCTGCTCGCCGGCCTGTCGCAAGCATCGCAGATCCTGGTGCGCGATTCGCAAACGGTGAAGCTGGACAAGGACACCTTCAACGAAGCCTACCTGATGCACACCTCGACCTCGCCGCAGTACGCGATCATCGCCTCGTGCGATATCGCCGCCGCGATGATGGAGCCGCCGGGCGGCACCGCGCTGGTGGAAGAAAGCATCCTCGAAGCGCTCGACTTCCGCCGCGCCATGCGCAAGGTGGACCAGGAATGGGGCCAGGACTGGTGGTTCCAGGTCTGGGGCCCGGACGAGTTTGCCGAGAACGGCGTGGGCTCGCGCGAAGACTGGATGATCCGCGCCGAAGACAACTGGCACGGCTTCGGCAAGCTGGCGCCCGGCTTCAACATGCTCGACCCGATCAAGGCCACCATCGTCAACCCGGGCCTGTCGCTCGACGGCAAGTTCGGCGAGACCGGCATTCCGGCGTCCATCGTCACCAAGTACCTTGCCGAGCACGGCGTGATCGTGGAGAAGTGCGGCCTCTACTCCTTCTTCATCATGTTCACCATTGGCATCACCAAGGGCCGCTGGAACACGCTCCTGACAGCGCTGCAGCAGTTCAAGGACGACTACGACAAGAACCAGCCGATCTGGCGCATCCTGCCGGAATTCGCCGCGAAGAATCCGCGCTACGAGCGCATCGGCCTGAAGGACCTGTGCCAGAGCATCCACGACATGTACAAGGCCTACGACGTGGCGCGCTTGACGATGGAGATGTATCTGTCCGACATGCAGCCGGCGATGAAGCCGTCGGATGCCTTCGCGAAGATGGCGCACCGCGATATCGAACGCGTGCCGATCGAGGAACTGGAAGGCCGCGTCACCGCCATCCTGCTAACGCCTTACCCGCCCGGCATTCCGCTCCTGATTCCGGGTGAGCGCTTCAACAAGACCATCGTGGATTACCTGAAGTTCGCGCGCGACTTCAACGAGAAGTTCCCCGGCTTCGAAACCGACGTGCACGGCCTGGTGCGCGAGGATGGCGAAGGCAAGCGCGGATATTTCGTGGATTGCGTGAAGAAATAAGGTAACGCATATCGCACGCTGCTGCGACCAAGCCGGGACGAAATATCCCGGCTTTTTCTTTTGTTGCGCCCTTACATTTGGCAACAAATCTGGCCGAATAGAAACATACGGTCAAAGCATTTCCCAGCATCATCGCGTGACAACTGGTTGGTCAGAGCGATGTGCCAACAATAACGGGAGAAGCTTCATGCAGCACGCCATGCGATCAATGATCGCGGCCTCGGTTCTTGCCCTGCTCGCGTCCTGCGGCAGCGGCGGCAGCAATACAGGCAGCACCGCCGGCGGAACAACTACTTCCCCTGCTGACATCCCCACTCAGCCACAAGCGGCACGCATGCTGGCGCAGGCGACGTTCGGCGCCACACCGCAAGACATCGACCACCTGACCGCCGCCGGCTATAGCGCCTGGATCGACGAGCAGTTCGGCAAGCCGCAGATGCTGCACCGCAATTACATGGACAGCATCACGACGAGCGGCGCCAACCTGTCGCAAAACAACTTCTTCGAATCGTTCTGGCAGCAAGCCATCATGGGCGAAGATCAGCTGCGCCAGCGCGTCGCATTTGCCCTGTCGCAAATCTTCGTCATCTCGTTCCAGGACAGCACCGTTGCCAACTATCCGCGTGGCGTCGCCTCCTATTACGACATGCTTGCAGCGGACGCCTTCGGCAACTACCGCCAGCTACTGGAGGATGCGACCCGGCATCCGATGATGGGCATCTACCTCACTTCCCTGCATAACCAGAAGGAATCCGGCTCGCGCGTGCCGGACGAAAACTATGCGCGGGAAGTGATGCAGTTGCTGTCGATCGGTCTGTACCAGCTGAACCAGGACGGTTCGCAAAAGCTGGTCGACAACAAGCCGGTCGAAACCTACTCCAATGCGGATATCAAGGGGCTGGCCAAGGTCTTCACCGGCTGGAGTTGGGCCGGACCGGATAAAAGCGATTCGCGCTTTTTCGGCGGCAGCCCGGATGCGAACCGCGACTGGATGCCGATGCAAAGCTATCCGAAATATCACTCGGTCTCGGACAAGCAATTCCTCGGCGTGACCATTCCCGCGCAGGGCAGCCCCAATCCGGAAGGCGACCTGAAAATCGCGCTCGACACGCTGTTCAATCATCCGAATGTCGGGCCGTTCATCGGCAGGCAGCTGATCCAGCGCCTCGTCACCAGCAACCCGAGTCCGCAATACGTCGCGCGCGTGGCGGCGGCCTTCGCCAATAACGGCTCCGGCGTGCGCGGCGACATGAAGGCGGTCATCAAGGCGATCCTGCTTGATCCCGAAGCGCGTGCCGACGTTGATCCGGCGACGCCAAACGCAGGCAAGCTGCGCGAGCCGGTGGTGCGACTGGCGAACTGGATGCGCGCCTTCCATGCCACGTCGGCATCGGGCCGTTTCCTGCTCGGCAGCCTCGACGATCCGCTTACTCAGCTTGGGCAGACGCCGATGCGCTCGCCCTCGGTGTTCAACTTCTACCGCCCGGGTTACGTGCCGCCCAATACCTCGATCGCTGCCGCCGGCCTCGTTTCGCCCGAGATGCAGATCACCGCCGAAACCTCGGTGGTCGGGTACCTCAACTTCATGCGCGACGTGATCCCGAACGGCACCAGCAGTTCACGCGACGTCAAGCCCGATTACACGAATGAACTCGCGCTTGCCGATACGCCGGACAAGCTGGTCGACCGCGTCAACCTGCTGCTGATGGGGAACCAGATGTCCGCCGCGCTGCGCAGCCAGATCATCGCCGCGGTGAGTTCGGTGGCGATCTCCGCGACCAACGCCACATCGGCTACCGCCGCGCGCAAGAACCGCGTGAGCCTCGCCATCTTCCTCGCGATGGCCTCGCCCGAATACA
>DASVLM010000364.1:0-1700 GCA_036384875.1 Noviherbaspirillum sp. | reverse complement strand
AGGCAATCTCATCGCCAACGCGCCGCATATTCCCGTGCACCTCGGCTCGATGGGCGAAAGCATCAAGACCATCATTCGCGAGAACACCGGCAAGATGCAGCAGGGCGACGTGTTCATGCTGAACGATCCTTACCATGGCGGCACCCACCTGCCGGACGTCACGGTAATCACACCGGTGTTCGACCAGGCGGGCAAGCAGGTGCTGTTCTACGTCGGCTCGCGCGGCCACCACGCGGATATCGGCGGCATCACGCCGGGCTCCATGCCTGCGGACAGCAAGGTGGTGGAAGAGGAAGGTGTGCTGATCAACAACTTCCAGCTGGTGAAGGCGGGCCGCTTCCTTGAGGAAGAAACCGTCGCCCTGCTCTCTTCCGGCAAGTACCCCTGCCGCAACATCAAGCAGAACCTCGCCGACCTGCAGGCGCAGATCGCCGCCAACCAGAAGGGTGTGGACGAGCTGCTGAAGATGGTCGACCACTTCGGCCTCGACGTGGTGCAGGCTTACATGCGCCATGTGCAGGACAATGCCGAGGAAGCAGTGCGCCGCGTGATCAGCGCGCTGAAGGACAGCAGCTATGAGTACAAGCTGGACAATGGCGCCGTCATCAAGGTCGCGATCCGCGTCAACCAGGCGAAGCGGTGCGCGGACATCGACTTCACCGGTACGTCGCCGCAACTGAACAACAACTTCAATGCACCGAGTGCAATTTGCATGGCGGCAGTGCTGTATGTGTTCCGCACGCTGGTCGATAACGACATTCCCCTGAATGCCGGCTGCCTGAAGCCGCTGAATGTCATCATCCCGGAAGGTTCGATGCTGAATCCGCGCTATCCGGCGGCTGTGGTGTCGGGCAATGTGGAGACGTCGAGCTGCATTACCAATGCCTTGTACGGCGCGCTCGGCGTGCTGGCCTCGGCACCGGGCACGATGAACAACTTCACCTTCGGCAACGACGAGTACCAGTACTACGAAACCATCGCCGGCGGCTCCGGCGCGGGCAAGGGTTTCAACGGTACCGATGTGGTGCAGACGCACATGACCAACTCGCGCCTCACCGACCCCGAAATCCTTGAGTTCCGCTATCCGGTGCGCCTGGACAGCTACGAGATCAGCGAGGATTCCGGTGGCCACGGCCAGTGGCATGGCGGCAATGGCGGCGTGCGCAAGATCCGCTTCCTGCAGAAGATGACGGCGTCCATTCTCTCCAATAACCGTATCGTTCCGCCCTTCGGCGTGGCGGGCGGCGAACCGGGTAAATGCGGCCGCAACTACGTCATTCGTGCCGACGGCCGGCAGGAAGAGCTGGGCTTCGTTGCCAGCACCGAAGTGCAGCCGGGGGATGTGTTCGTGGTCGAAACGCCCGGCGGCGGCGGCTACGGCAAGCCAGCCTCTGTGACGGAAAGCGCGCGTGAAGAAGCGGCTGCGCTGAAGTAATTGATTATGTCGTTGCTGAAGTAATCGCGGATTTCGCGAGGAACAGGAGGAATACGATGGTTACCCGATACTCCCTTCTCTTCCTCGCGGCTGCATCGCTTCCCGTCGGCGCAGCGACACTCCACTGCGTCTCCTTCGAGTATCCGCCTCTCATCCATCAAACAGCCGATCGCCCTCCCGAAGGGCTCGCGGTTGACGTCGTCTCCGCCGTCCTGGCCCAGATGGGCCATACGATGCAGCTGGACCTGTATCCATGGGCGCGTTC
>DASVLM010000363.1:0-2878 GCA_036384875.1 Noviherbaspirillum sp. | reverse complement strand
CGAACTATGTGTTTTTCGAAAGCCCGCGATGAAATATCGTCGATGAACCGGCTGGCCTGTTCTATGCTTGAAAGAGAAATACGATGAACAGCGGAGCACGCATCATGAAACGCTGGATGATTGCCTTTGCGCTTGCGATGTCGGGCCTGCTGCTGGGCGGCTGCGCCACGCCGACGGTGAAGAGCACGGTCACCACCTTTCAGGAATGGCCTGCCGAATTGCCGAACAAGATCTATGTTTTCGAGCGCACCAGGGAGCAGGACAACAACCTGGAATACCGCAGCTACGAAAACATGGTGCGCACCGAGCTGAACCGGCTTGGCTTCAGGGAGGCATCGGCGAGCCAGGCACCGGTCTTGAAGGTGACGCTGGATTACGACATCAGCGCGCGCGATGTGCGGGAAATCTATCCGGTCATGGTGAGCCCGGGATGGCCCGGGCCGTACTGGTATGGGCCGTATCGGCGCGGCTTCTACGGACCTTATTACGACCCGTTCTGGTACGGGCCGCCGATCGTCGAGCAGCGTGAATCGAATTACGTGGTCTATACCCGCCGGCTGCAGGTGGTGATCGCGCGCGCGGCAAATGGCAGGAAGCTCTACGTCACTACCGTCGTCAGCGAAGGCAGCAACGGTTCATTGCCGGCGGTCATGCCCTACCTCGTGCGCAGCGCCTTCACCGACTTCCCCGGCAAGAGCGGCGTGCCGCGCCAGGTCGAGCTGAACATGGACAACTGATCAGTCGTCGACGTCCATCTCGGTCAGTGCGCCGGCGAGCGCTCGCGTCATGATGTCGTCGGTGGAGACGCGCGATGCCTGTCCGTTGCGCAACAGTTGCGCCAGCATGTCGGAAGCCAGGACGAACACCTGCTGTGTCGGGCGCGCATGGAAGACGAAACGCATGCGTTCCGGGCTTACCCACGACAACCGGCAACGCAAGGCAGAGTTGTTGGGCCGCTTGAAATCCACGCGGCAGCCGGGCACCAGCGCATCGACCGACTTCACGAATTCGTCCACGCTCTTTTCCTGCTGCTCCAGCGCGCGCCGCTGCAAGCGCCGCTCGCTGGCCTTTTGCGCGAGGTTCATCGCGATTTCCAGTTGCTGGCGCGGCATGCTTTCCAGCGGCGTGCGCGCGACCGCCGCATGACGTTCGGCGAGCGCGGCAAAGAAGGCGTCGCGTTCTCCCCCCTTCCAGCCGATGGTGTCGAGCGCTTGTACAAGCGCGCCGATGAGGCTGGGCAATGAAGCGACCAGTTCGCGCCGCTCTTCCGGACTGGCCTTGGGCTTGACGCTCCAGATCAGCTTTTCCATCGTCGCCTGCACGCCGGAAGCGGATTGCGGATCAATAGTGCGGCGGCGCAAGGCATCCGCCAGTACCTGTACCCAGCGCTCGCGCAGAAACACTTCGACAAAGCTGGCGACATCGCCGTCTTCCAGCCGGGCTTCGATGATGTCCGTCGCCTCCTGCAAGGCAAGCTGTGCCTCCTCCTGCTTCAGCGCGGATGCAATGGCGGCATCGACCTTGCCGCCCGGCGTCTTTTCGTCGCGCGCCACCCAGGCTTCCAGGCGCCGTGTGAGGTGGTCGAAGAGCTCGGTCTGGTCCTCGAATTCCCGCACCACGCGCTCCACTGTGCGTTCCAGCTTCTGGTACAGCGGATCGGCCTTTCCCTGCGCCGGGTCGCAGGCGCGGCCGGCGCGCGCGACGGCTTCCAGCAGGTTGCGGGCGGGATGCTCGGGCGTGAAGAAGAAATCCTTGTCGGCGAGCGCAGCCTTCAGCGCCGGCACCTGCAGGCGTTGCAGCAACCGCTTGATTTCCGGCGCGAGCGGTGCTTCGGCGAAGATCAGCTCGAACGCCGCTGCCAGCAGTTCGACGGCATTGCGGTCCAGCGTGCTGAATGCAACAGCCGGCGCCTCGTCCAGCACGCGGCGCAGCACGTCGGCATTGGGCGCATCGGTGGCCGGCGGCAGCTTCTGCAGGTCGGTCAGGTAATCGAGCAAGGCGGGATGAACGGCTTGCCCGCGCTGCGTCTTCGAGTGAGACGGTACGCGTGGCGCCAGCCACTGCTGCAGCTTGCCGAGCATGGAGTCGCCGCGCCGCCGTCGCGGAGCCGGCTTGGGCAAAGGCTCCTGCTGTGCGCCAGCGTCTTGCGGCGCCGCTGCGGCAAGCATCTGGTTCAGCGATTCCAGCACGATATCGAGCTGCAGGAATACTTCGGGCCGGAACTGGCGCAACACTGCGCGGCATGCGGCCGCGTCGAAGTCGAAACGCCGCCATGCGTCCAGCGCGGCGGACAGGAAAGTGGCGGCGCGGAAAGGATGGGCCGCCGCACCCGGCTCGCGCCCGAGCAGCAGGCCGATGCGCGGGCCGAGGGCATCGAGTGCAGCCGCATTGAGCTTGTCGATGGCGCCGGCGAGGTTTTCCAGCAGCACCTTGTCCTGCATCGCCTCGAAAGTGGATGCGGACAGGTCCATCGCACCGCTCTCCAGCGGCGACACGCCGGAATCAACGAGCACGCCGATCGCCTGCCTCAGGCTCTCTTGCAGCGACGTGGCCAACAGCCGCTGGAATTCGCGCGGCTTCTTGCGCAGCGCGGTAGCGGCGTGGCGCGCGGCTTCCTGCTGCTCGATGTCGGATGCATTGTCGATGGCCGCATCGAGTGCCTGTTGCAGCCTGGCGGTGAAGGCTTCCGCCTGACCCTGCGCGCCTTTCCGGGCGAGCGCCACCAGCGCGTCGAGTTCCGGCGCGCCGGGAGGTTCGGGGCGTGTTGCGGTCAAGCCTGGCATGAGGGGGAATCGTACCCGGAGGCGGCGTTCAGGAGTAGAACGCCTCCGACAGGAAGGTAATCGCCACGATCGCCAGCACGGCGAGCGCCAGCACG
>DASVLM010000362.1:0-3656 GCA_036384875.1 Noviherbaspirillum sp. | reverse complement strand
AATTGCCTTCAGTTAATGTCGTATCAAGCAACATGATGGAGCAGTAGCCGGCGTTCGAGAGTGCTTCTACAAGTCGCCTGATTTCCAGGAGTATCTCTGAAAGAGAAACACCGTTTGCTACCATCTCCAGAATGCGATTCTGTCCGCGTTGTACTTCCTCGGCGCGTTTGCGCCCAGAAATGTCTCGAATGAACACCGCCATTACACGATGCTCTTGAGCAGGAAGTTCGACCATTGCAAATTCGACAGGAAATGATGATCCATCCATTCGCATGGCGAGCAGTTCGACATGTTGGTTCAGCGGTATATTTGTATCAAAGTCCCCGTGCGGGAGAAGCAGAAAGTCGCGTAGTTTTTTGCCGATGACATCCCGCTCAAGGAGGCCAAAAGCCTGCTCTGCCGCGCCGTTAAAGGTCATGATTTCGCCGCGATCGTTTATTGTGACAATGCAATCGATCGCGGCCGTCAGAATTGCGCTTTTGAATTTTTCGCGATTGGCGAGCTCGTTCTCGCGACGTTTACGTTCGTCAATGTCCAGAAAGGTGCCTGCCATGCGCGTCGCGCGCCCACCTTCGTCACGCTCAACAATTTTTCCGGCAATGCGGATCCAACGCCATCCGTGTATGGTGTTCTTTAGGCGGACTTCGACTTGGTAAAACGCGCTTTCGGCCTGCTCGCACCCCTTGAGGGCTTCGCGCAGTCGCGCACGGAATTGCGGTTGGTCGTCGCTGTGCATAAGGGTAACAAGATCACTCGATTTCCAAACTCTTGATACGTCTATCTGCGTACCTTTTAGAGTCCCTTCAACCGGGCCATTGAAATTCAACTTGTCATCTGCGATGCGCCAGTCGAACGCGATCTGGTTAGAGCCGGCAAGTGCGAGCGCAAGCCGCTCGTTGAGCGTTGTTGGCGCCGATTGTTGCGTTAGTGGAGACCGCGATAGACCGAATGCGTGTCGCATGAGCTGCCTCGTTAGTGATTGACATTGCTCCTTGGAAATTGATTTTGTGCCTTTAGTTCCCGGCAATTTTGTAACAATGGAAACTGTTTAAAAGTGACGGAATAAAAGCTTGCTGTATTGCACAAAAATCAAAACGCTACTTTTTATGTCCCGCGGAATCATTGTCTCGAGGCAATAGCAAGTGTATGTTGCACTGCGTCAAAATGACGCGTGGGGTGTGATATGCCAAGCTTGGCAATCCATTCTTTTTGGAAACACTTGGTTTTACTTTGTAACAAGTGCCAGTACGGGATGCCGGTGACGATTGAAAACCCGCATTTGCCCGCTGACGTACAATAAATTTTTTGCGAAGCCAAGAACGATATGAAAGCGATAGAAATCTTGCGGCCGGGACCACCGGACGTGTTGCAGTTGTGTGACCGACCGATTCCGCAATTGAAGGCTGGGGAAGTGCTGATCAAGGTACACGCTGCCGGAATCAATCGTCCCGATGTTATTCAACGCATGGGGCACTACCCTGTTCCTCCCGGCGCTTCGGACCTCCCGGGGCTCGAAGTCGCTGGTGAAATTGTTGATGGCAATTGCTCTGGCACTGGTTTGAAAATCGGTGACATGGTTTGCGCGCTCGTGCAAGGCGGCGGGTACGCCGAGTACTGTGCAGTGCCCGCGCTGCAATGCCTTCCAATACCGAAAGGCATGAGCGCAGTTGAGGCGGCGTCGTTGCCTGAGACCTTCTTTACCGTTTGGAGTAACGTATTCGACCGCGCGGGCCTCACCGGTTCGGAGACCTTGCTGGTGCAGGGCGGTTCGTCGGGAATCGGGGTAACTGCAATTCAGATAGCCGTTGCCTTGGGGCATCGCGTATTCGCAACTGCTGGCTCTGAAGATAAATGCCGAGCCTGCGAATCACTGGGAGCTGTGCGAGCCATCAATTACCGTACCGAGGATTTTGTCGAGGTCGTGAAATCGGAAACTGGTGGCAAGGGCGTGGATGTTATCCTTGACATGGTGGCTGGACCATACATTGCCAAGGAAGTGGACTGCCTTGCTGACGACGGGCGCCTCGCGGTAATAGCGTTGCTTGGCGGAACAAAGGCTACAGTGGACATGGGGCAGGTGTTGCGTCGAAGATTGACCATTACCGGGTCCACGTTGCGTCCGCGATCCATTGAGTTCAAGGCTGCTATTGCACGTAATCTGCAAAACCGCATCTGGCCACTATTAGAGGCAGGTGTGATCAAACCTGTTATCTATAAAACTTTTCCGCTGGCGGATGCCGCGCATGCGCATGTCTTGATGGAGACAGGCATTCACGTTGGAAAAATAGTTCTGGAGGTCGAATGATTTTCGCCCAGTCGTGTCTGTTTTGTGGAACATTATTCGGTTCTTCCAGTCAAATGCCTTTGGTTGCTGGTTTGACCGTGCATGCTGCAGCGCGTTAGAATGAAGGGTTATTGATATTTTGAAACCCTGTGCGCTATGCGTCGCAAACTTATTGCCGGTAATTGGAAGATGAATGGCGGTCTGTCCGCCAACGCAACGCTCCTCGAGGGCATCAAATCCGAGCTTGGGAATCCGGCATGTGCAGTCGCTGTGTGCGTACCGGCTCCTTACTACGCCCAATGTCGTGACATGCTGCGCGGCTCGTCGGTGGCATGGGGTGGTCAGGATATTTCCATCCATTCTTCCGGCGCTTATACCGGTGAGGTTTCCGGTGCGATGCTCACGGATTTCGATTGTTCATATGTGATCGTTGGTCACTCCGAGCGGCGGATGTATCACGGGGAAAGCGACGATATAGTCGCGAAGAAAACTCTCAGTGCCCTGGCGGTCGGTATAACTCCCATCGTGTGTGTGGGTGAATCACTTGCAGAGCGTGAGCAGGGCGGGACGAATGAAGTCGTTGGCGCCCAGATTGAGGCGGTGCTGTCGGTGCTCGATGCTTCGCAAGTTGCCAGGATCGTGATTGCATACGAGCCGGTATGGGCAATTGGCACAGGCAAGACCGCTACGCCGGAAATGGCGCAGGAGGTGCATGCAATGTTGCGCAAGCGCTTGCTGGAAAAAGATGCAGCTGCCGGCGAAGTTGTGCAGGTGCTGTACGGTGGCAGCATGAAGCCTGACAATGCCAGGGAGTTGCTCTCAATGCAGGATATTGATGGCGGCCTCATAGGTGGGGCATCGCTGAAGGCTTCGGATTTCCTCGCAATCGTGAAGACGGTGCAGGCATAATCGTTCGTTGCTCGCAATCCAGGTGCGGCAAGTTATACATTTTTAATTGGAAGCTACTCAATGAACGCAATGTTCACTCTTATCGTCGTCATTCAGGTTATTTCGGCTCTCGCTATCATCGGACTTGTGTTATTGCAGCATGGGAAGGGCGCGGATATGGGGGCTGCGTTTGGCTCCGGTGCATCGGGAAGCCTCTTTGGTGCAACCGGTTCGTCGAATTTCCTGTCGAAGTCGACTGCGGTTGCCGCAGCAATCTTCTTTTGCGCAACCCTTGCCCTTTCGTTTCTTGGGACGCGGCACACAACAAGTGCGGGCGGTGGGGTGATGGAAAATCTGCCGATTGCACCGGTGGCTCCCGCAACAACGGCACCAGCGACGCCAGCTGCGAACTCCAGCGCTGCTTCGCAAGTTGCGCCTGCGGCAGGTGCAAATGCGGGGCAGGCAAATCAGATTCCGAAATAAG
>DASVLM010000361.1:0-3844 GCA_036384875.1 Noviherbaspirillum sp. | reverse complement strand
AAGGCGACTGATGCTTTGCAGGACATCTATGGCTGGAAAATGTCCCTCATGCGCCAGGTCGCGCGACAACATGATGTGGCCATCCAGCGTCGCGCGGACGATGTCCGAAATCGGTTCGTTGAAGTCGTCCCCCTCCACCAGCACTGTGTACAGTGCCGTGATCGAGCCCCCGGAATCCGCACTGCCGCATCTTTCGCAAAGCGCAGGAATCTCAGAAAAAACTGAAGGCGTGTAGCCGCGCGAGGTTGGCGGTTCGCCAGCCGCGAGACCGATCTCGCGCCGCGCCATGGCAAACCGCGTTACCGAGTCCATCATCAGCAATACCTGCTTGCCCTCGGCCCGGAAATGCTCCGCGAGGGTCGTTGCAGCATAAGCTGCCCGAGTCCGAAACAGCGCTGGCTGGTCCGAAGTTGCAACGACCACGACGCTGCGGCGCAAGCCTTCAGTGCCGAGATGTTTTTCGATAAATTCAAGAACCTCTCGTCCGCGTTCTCCGATCAATGCAATGACATTGATGTCCGCCTTGACGTCGCGGGCCAGCATGCCCAGCAAGGTGCTTTTTCCCACGCCACTGCCCGCAAAGATACCCATGCGCTGGCCTCGTCCGAGTGGAATCAGGCAGTCGATTGCGCGCACGCCCGTCTCGATCAACGTATTGATCCGGGGACGGGTGAGAGGATTCATCGGCACGGTATGCAACGGCCGCAGCATGCTGGTCATCGGGCTTTCGCGATGATCCAAGGGGTTGCCGAACGCATCGACAACCCGCCCGAGCATTGCATCGCCCACCGGCATTACAGGCAATTCACCGGTCGCGACGATTTCGTCACCGCTGCCGACCCCACGCAATTCCCCGTAGGGCATGAGGATCACCCGTCCGGGCCGAACGCCGACCACTTCAGCCATCAGGCGGCCGCTTCCCTGGCCATGGATGACTTCGCATACTTCGCCGATCGTTGCATCCGGGCCAATCGCCTCGATACCCTGGCCCGAGATCGATACCACCTTTCCAGTACGGCGAATGAGTTCGGCGGAGCGAATTGCATGGAGGTAGTGCTGCATCAAACCGGCCCTTCCATACCATCGGCGGCATGGCGTGCTGCAACCAGTGTTTCGCGCAACCGTTCCAGCTGGACTTCAAGACGGGCATCCAGGGTTCCTGTGGCACCATCAATGATGCAACCGCCAAGCCTGATGGACGGATCGCGCTCAAGCGTAATGCGGTCTTCGAACGTCACCGACGACAAGTCGGCTTGTTGCAGCAATGCGCAATCCTGCGGATTGAGATGGATTGTTATCGGTTCACGGTCGCGACAGCGGGCGATCGCCTGCCTGGCCATGCCGATCACCACTTCGCGCGTCATGGCTGCGTCACCTACGATACGGCATAAGGCGGAAAACGCGATTTCGACAATACTGTCTTGACTTTCATCGATCACTTGCTGTCTTGCCGCGCCAAGGGAACCGATCAACTTTTCCAGCCGCTCGAACTGCTGCCCCGCAGCGTGGCGCGCGTCTTCTTCACCCTTTTTGAATCCGGCTTCGTATGCCTCTCTTTCCGCTTGAATGGCCCGCTCCCGAACTTCCAACAATGCCTTGTCTCGAGCCTCTTCATACTTCAAACGCAGTGCCGCTTCCAACGCCTCCATTTGGAAGGCAGGTGTTGCTGGTGATGATGCGCGCTCTGCTGGATAGTCCGATAGAGATGCATGCGCAGCCTCCAAGTTGGGTTGGACTGCTTGCTGAGGAAGATACGAAGCATCGAGCGGCGTTCCAGCTCTTCCCGGCCTTCCGATTTGTCTGCGCTCCGATGCGACGGCAGCCTTGCGAATTACAGAATCCATCGCTTGGCCTTTTGCAAAATGGTACGGACTACTTGCAGACGCTGGAGCTTAAAAGGCAGAGTGCCGGACGCAAACGGCGTGGCATCAGCCATATCTCGGCAAGAATGCAGCCGCTTGGCCAGCCAGTCGAGCAGGAAAGCGTTCCTGGCGGCGCCCTGTGCCGGCACCAATGAAATTGAAGCAATACGGTCGCGGCGCAAGGCGGGCAACGCCTGCAGGTAGGATTGTTTCCACGGCCATTCGCCCACGGCGAGAATTTGCGCTATCAAAGAGGATGGCTCGTGCTCAAGCAATGTGACCATATCACTTGCATTGGCGCGGCGAACGATATCGCCCGCCTTTGCGCAGGCATGTACATTCCCTGCGATTGTTGCCTGCATGGTCGGGATATTCGCTGCGTTGCGAGCGGGTTCGAATCCCAGGTCCGAAAGTTCCTTCAACAAGCCTTGGAGCACTCCACGGTCTTCGTCCGGAAGTTCCGCAAGCAACCACTGTCTGTCTTCTTCCCGAAGGTCATGCAATGCAACTGCAGCTCGACGGTAACCAATCATGTCCGAGCCTCCGCAGTCGAGTCGACCCTGCCCATCGACCCACTATCGATCCACTGCCTGATATCCACCAGCATGCGTTCACGTTCGCTACCGGACAGGCGAACTTGGGTCTGAGGAATCGTAACTTTGCGGCGCACGTACCATACAAAGGCAAGCAGTGCGAGCAGAAGCAAAGCGCCGATCATGAAAATTGCCGACTCTCCCGGCGCTGTCGATACATGAATCTGAGCCGGGCCGCTTTCCTGCTCATCTTTCTTCCCGTCTGCATTGTCTTCAGTGTTTGCAGCGGTCGGGGCAAGCGGCGCTGTCGCATTCGTCATTTTGTCCAGCGAGTAGACTGCGACTGCGTCACCGCGCTTGCTGTTCACACCCAACGCAAGCGATATCACCTCCTTGAGCTTGTCGAGTTGTTCCTCGCTCATTGGTTTCTTCACTACCACCGCAACCGTCATCCGGCGCATTGCACCAGCCGCCGACACGACCTGCTCAACCCGTCTGCCGACTTGGTAGTCAGATTCCACCGAAGTAACATCGCCCTGCGCTCCCCCCGGAGAACTGCCCAGATTGGACGCAACACTCTTTCCCTCGCGCGTGGTCTGTCGCTCCCGCACTACCACACCGGTCGGCGCCCCTTCCTGGTTGCCAGGTTTCGCCGGCAACACCTCTTCAGTCGTCACACGGCTTTGATCGAGATTGAACGAAACGTCGATACTTGCAATTGCCTGGCCTGGTCCAAGTGCCCGATCGAGCACCCGGGTCGCCTTTCGCACGAGATAATCCTCCGTAGCGCGCTTGGAATCGAGACGCGCCTCCATCGAGACGACATCGTCCCCCTCTCCCGCAACGCGCGTAAGGGCAATGCCGTGTTGGTTCAATACCGTGACGTCTTCTGCGACGATATCCGGAACCGATGCCGCTACCAGTCGCTGAATGCCCGTCACTTGTTCAGGCGCAAGCGATTTGCCATGCTTCATGGTCACGGTAACCGAAGCCTTTGGCTTGCTCGTCGCTTTCTTGAAAAGACTTTGTTCGGGTGTAGCAAGATGAACGCGGGCCGCTTGGATTTCATCTATTGCCAGGATAGTGCGCGTGAGTTCACCCTGGATGGCGCGCTGGTAATTTACCTTTTGCACGAATTCGGTCATGCCGAAATCAGCGTTGTTGAATACTTCTAAACCGACGGCGCCGTGCAACGGCAGGTCTTTCTCCATCAACTTTAAGCGCGTCTTGTACACCAATTCCTTGGGAACCAGAATGGTGTTCCCCCCGTCCGACAGCTGATACGGCACTTTTGCATGATCCAGCTCGGACGTCATTGATGCAGCATCGCGCGGCGACAAGTCGGCAAACAGAACCTGATAGTCGGTGCGGTACGCCCAAAACCCGATGCAAGCTGCAAGCGTCATGATAAGAACCAGACCGATGGCCATGCCGGCTTTGGCTTGCAGC
>DASVLM010000360.1:0-4125 GCA_036384875.1 Noviherbaspirillum sp. | reverse complement strand
ACTCAGGACAGGCCCTCGGATCTCCTAGCCTGCATGACGCCTGCAACGGTATAGAAGGATCCGAAAACCACAATTCTATCATTCTCCCCCGCCCTCTTTCTTGCATCGGCGAAAGCGTCCGCAGGCGAAGCGAAGGTCCGGATGGTCGATTCGGCACCCGACACATCGCTGGAGTCAACGCCGGCGGCGATCAGTTTGTCGCGAATGGTCTCTGCGCGGGCGGCGCGCGGCAGCGGAAGGTCGGTCAGACACCAGTGATCGACACGGCCCTTGAGTTGCCCAATGACGCCGTCGATATCCTTGTCCTGCATGGCCCCGAACACCGCGAAGGTATACGGGTGAAAGCCCATGTTGTCGAGGTTCTGGCCCAGCGTAGCCGCTGCATGCGGGTTGTGCGCCACGTCGAGGATGATGGTGGGACGCCCCGGCAGCACCTGGAAGCGCCCTGGCAATTCCACCATGACAAGGCCGTTGCGCACTTCCTGCGCACCGACTGGCAGCCGGTGGCGCAAGGCTTCGAGCGCGGCCAGTGCGGCAGAAGCGTTCAGCAACTGGTTGGCGCCGCGCAGGCTGGGATATCCGAGCGAATTGCGCCGCTGGCTGCGCCCGCCGTAATTCCATTGCTGCTTGTCGCCGGAATAGTTGAAATCGCGGCCGAACAGCCACAAGTCGGCGCCAATCGCAGTGGCATGGTCCACCAACGATTGCGGAGGTACCGGATCACCAGAGATCGCAGTCTTCCCTGCACGGAATATGCCGGCTTTTTCGAAGCCGATCTTTTCTCGGGTATCGCCGAGGTATTCGGTGTGATCGATATCGACGCTGGTCACGATTGCAACGTCCGCATCGATCACGTTCACTGCATCAAGCCGCCCGCCAAGGCCGACTTCGAGGATCACTGCATCGACTCCGGCCTGCGTAAACAGACGCAGGATCGCCAGCGTAGTGAATTCGAAATAAGTCAGGGATACGTCGCCGCGTGCGGCTTCGACGGCGGCGAACTGTTCGGTCAGCGCCACATCGGAAACGATTTCGCCATTGATGCGGGCGCGCTCATTGAAATCGATCAGGTGCGGCGAAGTGTAGAGTCCGACGCGGTATCCCGCTTGCAGCAGGATGGATTCGAGCATGGCGCAGGTGGATCCCTTGCCGTTCGTCCCGCCGACCGTGATGACCGGGCAGTCGAAATGAATACCGAGCCGTTCCTTGACTTCGGAAACGCGTTGCAGGCCCATATCGATGGCCTTGGGATGCAATTTCTCGAGGCGAACAAGCCACTCGGACAAGGTGGTGGGCAGGCTTTCCATGACGATTTCTATTTCTGAAATGAAGACGGCGAAGACCGCGCTTGCAGTCTTCGCCGTCCGCGAAGTGTTGGATTATTACGCGACGACTTCGGCCGCCTGGTTCTGCAGCAATGCCAGCAACCGGGCGATCTCTTCGCGCATCTTGCGGCGATCGACGATCATGTCAACGGCGCCCTTCTGCACCAGGAATTCGCTGCGCTGGAAGCCTTCAGGCAGCTTTTCGCGCACCGTGTTTTCAATAACGCGCGGTCCGGCAAAGCCGATCAGCGCCTTCGGTTCGGCGATCACAACGTCGCCCATGAAGGCAAAAGAAGCAGACACGCCCCCCATCGTCGGATCGGTCAGCACCGAGATGAACGGCAGCTTCTTTTCCGACAGCTTGGTGAGCATCGCGGTCGTCTTCGCCATCTGCATCAGCGACAGCAGGCCTTCCTGCATGCGCGCACCGCCGGTGGCGGTAATGCAGATGAACGGCACTTTCTGCTCCAGCGCTGTCTGCGCACCGCGCACGAAGCGCTCGCCGACCACCGAGCCCATGGAGCCGCCGATGAATTCGTATTCGAAGCAGGCTACCACCACCGGTACCGTCATGATGGCGCCGCCCATGACGACCATTGCGTCAGTCTCGCCCGTGCCTTCCAGCGCGTCCTTGAGGCGATCCGGATACTTCTTGCTGTCCTTGAACTTCAGCGAGTCCACCGGCAGCACTTCCTGGCCGATCTCATAGCGTCCGCCGGCGTCGAGCAACGCATCGAGGCGTTCTCGCGCGCGGATACGCATGTGATGGTCGCACTTCGGGCAGACGTGCAGGTTGGATTCGAGGTCGGTTCGATACAGCACCGCTTCGCAAGACGGGCACTTGACCCAGAGCCCCTCGGGAATGGATTTGCGGGGAGCGTCGGACCGCTGAATGCGCGGAGGAAGCAGTTTTTCGAGCCAGCTCATCGAGACCTCATGATTTTTCAGGTTGCGGCATTGTACCGCTCGCCTTGTCTTGCAACAATAACGAGCGGATTTTGCAACTTGACCTTATTGCAACTCATCCAATGCCGTACGGATGCCGGCGATGAATGTCTTTACTGCCTGCGCCGCATTTTCCCGGGGCGTGTTTTCCAGCTCCTGGATAATGCGGCTGCCGATCACGACGGCGTCGGACACTGAACCGATCGCCTTGGCGGTCGCGGCATCCCGGATGCCGAAGCCGACACCGACCGGGACCTTCACATGCTTGCGGATTGCCGGCAGCTTGGTGGCGACTGCATCCAGGTCGAGATGGCCGGAACCGGTCACCCCCTTCAGGGACACGTAATACACATAGCCGCTTGCAATCTTGCCAACCTGCTCGATGCGCTCCTCGGTCGAGGTCGGTGCGAGCAGGAAAATCGGATCAAGTCCGTTTTCCTTCATCTTCAGCGCGAAGTCCTCGCACTCCTCAGGCGGATAGTCCACCACCAGCACGCCATCGACACCTACTTCCTTCGCCGCAGCGATGAAGCGGTCCGCGCCCAGGTGTTCGATGGGATTGGCATATCCCATCAGCACAACGGGCGTCGTCTGGTTGGCAATACGGAATTCACGCACGAACTGCAGCACGTGGCGCATGCCGACGCCATTGGCAAGCGCCCGTTCCGACGCCCGCTGGATGACAGGTCCGTCAGCCATTGGATCGGAGAAAGGCACGCCGAGTTCGATGATGTCGGCACCTCCCTCGACCAATGCATGCATCAGCGGCACGGTCAATTCCGGCGCAGGATCGCCGGCGGTGATGAACGGAATCAAGCCCCTTTTTTTCTTGGCTGCAAGGGCGGACAGCACGGATTGGATTCTGGACATGGTATGGGCTCGATCAGATTTTCTTTTTCATCCGTTCTGCAACGGTATGCATGTCCTTGTCCCCGCGTCCGGACAGATTGGCAAGAACAATCTTGTCCTTCGGCAGCGTCGCGGCCAGCTTGGCGGCATAGGCCAGCGCATGGCTGGATTCCAGCGCCGGAATGATGCCTTCGATACGGCAGCATTTGTGGAATGCCTCGATCGCTTCATCGTCCGTGATCGAGACATATTGCGCGCGCCCGGCATCCTTCAGGTACGCATGCTCCGGACCGACGCCGGGATAATCCAGGCCCGCCGAGACCGAATGCGTCTCGATGATCTGGCCATCCTCGTTCTGCAGGAGGTAGGTGCGATTGCCATGCAGGACACCCGGCGAGCCTGCGATCAGCGACGCCGAATGGCGCCCGGTCTCCAGCCCTTCGCCGGCGGCTTCCACACCGATGAGCTTCACGTCCTTGTAATCGATGTACGGATAGAAAATGCCCATCGCATTCGAGCCGCCGCCGATGCAGGCAACAACGTAATCGGGCTGGCGCCCCGTCATCTCCGGCATCTGCTCGATGCATTCCTGGCCGATCACCGACTGGAAGTCGCGCACCATCATCGGATAGGGGTGCGGGCCGGCGACCGTGCCGATGATGTAGAAGGTGTTTTCGACATTCGTGACCCAGTCGCGCATCGCCTCGTTCAGCGCATCCTTCAAGGTCTTGGAGCCAGACTCCACCGGCACCACTTTCGCGCCGAGCAGCTCCATGCGATAGACATTCTGCAACTGGCGCTTGACGTCTTCGCTGCCCATGTAGACCACGCATTCGAGACCGAAACGCGCACAGATGGTGGCGGTTGCCACGCCGTGCTGGCCAGCGCCGGTTTCGGCAATCACGCGTGGCTTGCCCATGCGCTTGGCGAGCAAGGCCTGGCCGATGACGTTGTTGATCTTGTGGGCGCCGGTGTGGTTGAGGTCTTCGCGCTTGAAGTAGATCTG
>DASVLM010000359.1:0-4609 GCA_036384875.1 Noviherbaspirillum sp. | reverse complement strand
CCGGATAGTAATAGTCGTCCGTCAGCTTTTCCGTCATCAAGCCCGGATAGCTGCCTCGCCCGAAGCGGATGCCGACATCGACCGACTCCCGCACGAAATCAGTGAGCTGGCCGCTCGACTGCAGCATCACTTCGACATCCGGATGCTGCTCGATGAAACGACCGATACGCGGCGAAAGCCAGCGCGCGGCGAACGACGGCAATGCAGTGATCGTCAGCCGCTTCTGCCGCGCCCCCGCCCTCATCGATTCCGCCGCCGCCGCGACTTCGGTCAGCGCCTTGCGAATGGCGGATGCAAAGCGCTCGCCTTCCTGCGTGATCGCAATCCGTTTGCCGTGCCGCAAGAACAACGCGACACCCAGCTCTTCTTCCAGCGCCCTCACCTGGTGGCTGATCGCGCCGTGCGTGACGTGGATTTCCTCGGCGGCACGAGAAAAATTCTCATGACGCGCTGCAGCTTCGAAAGCTCTCAGTGCCGCCAGGTTGGGGAGTCGACGCAAGTCCGCCATGATGTGAATGGAATTAACAAGACACTCAAAAATATATCGTTTAGCCAAGCCGCCTGCAAGCCCTAGAATGAACTCACATGACAGGGAAAACGACGAAACCGCAGCCTGCGCAAGTCGGCCCTGCCAGCCAGACAGGAGTCATCATCATGAGAGGGTTATTCACATCACCGTCAGTCACCATCCCCGCCGGACAAGCCGTCGCGGGCGTAGCGAGCCGCACTGAAACGCTGCGCGTACGCACGGGCCGGGTGTGGATCACTGTCGAAGGGATTTCGCACGATTACTGGCTGTTTGCCGGCGACAGTTTCACGGCGCCGCCCGGCCGCAACATCGTGATCGAGGCCGATGCCGGCGAGAGCCACATCGAGTCCGTGCCGGCTGCCGAGTGGACAGCCATGCTGAAGCTGTTGCTGCGAGACCTGGTGGCACGCTTCAAGGAACCCGCGGCCGCTTGCCTGCACCGCCGCGCGGGCATGGTGGACAGGTGTAACGAAAGCTGCTCGCCCCTCTGACCCTCGAATGAAGGAGACCGCATGAAACGCCACCTCGCCCAAATCAATATCGGCCGTGCACGCGCGCCCATCGATGACCCGATCATGGCGGGCTTCGTCGCCCGCCTCGATGAAATCAATGCGCTGGCCGATGCCAGCCCCGGCTTCGTCTGGCGGCTGAAGACGGAGGAAGGCAATGCGACGTCGCTGACTCCCTACAACGACAACCGCATCCTGGTGAACATGTCGGTGTGGGAAACGCCGGAAGATTTGCGCCAGTATGTGTATCGCAGCGTGCATGCGGAAGTGATGAAGCAGCGCAAGGAGTGGTTCGAGCGCTTCAAGGATGTCTACATGGCGATGTGGTGGATCGAGGCCGGCCACATTCCGACCATCGCAGAAGCGAAGGAACGCCTCGCCTATCTGCAGCTGCACGGCGAAAGCGAATTCGCTTTTACCTTTGCATCGCTGGTCGGCAAGGGAGCGCGCGGCGCGGCGCCGCACGGGCACGGCAACACGGCGACGATGCAGACGGCATGATGGCCTGATGGCGCAAATCATTCGCGGCCATGAAGATGCATCCACCATATTCGGGAATGCCAGCCGCTATCGGTTATCATTACTTCAACGGCACGAGGACGCAACTCGCTGCCGACTTGAACAATGCACTGCCGCCGGAGGAGACGCCGCGGCAGCGCCGTGATGAAACCGCACCATGCCGCATCTAACGCTCGAATACACCAGCAACCTGGACAAGCTCGATACGGAACGCGCCCTGCTCGCATTGAATCATGCGCTGGTCGCTTCCGGTCATTTCGAGGATGTCGACATCAAGAGCCGTGCCGTGCGGCTCGACGATTTCCTGATTGGCACCACGGGCGGAGCCCATGCCTTCGTGCATCTGAAGCTCTCGCTGCTCAGCGGCCGCTCGCAACTGGCGCGCAATGAACTGTCGAATGCGCTGTTGCGCGTGCTGCGGGCGAGCTGTAAAGGCATATCGAATGACCGGCTGCAGATGTCGGTGCAGGTCGAGGAAATCGATCGCCCGAGCTATGCCAAGGACGTGATCTAGCCGGCCTTACTTCGCGCGCTTCACCAGCAGGAGCGCAGTCACGCCCCCCACCAGCCCCCAGAACGCCGAGCCGATTCCGAACAGAGTCAGGCCGGACGCCGTGACGAGGAAAGTCACCAATGCCGGCTCGCGCTCGCGTTCATTGGCAAGTGCCAGCGCCAGTCCGTTGCCGATTGTGCCGAACAACGCAAGCCCCGCGATCACCAACACCAGTTCCTTCGGAAAAGCGGCGAAGACTGCGCCCACCGTTGCGCCGAACAATCCGATCAACAGATAGAACACGCCCGCAGCGACCGATGCGACGTAGCGGCGGGCCGGATCTTCATGAGCTTCGCGCCCCATGCAGATGGCCGCGGTGATGGCCGCGAGATTGAGCGCGAAGGCGCCGAAGGGCGCCAGCAGGAAATTTGCCACCCCGGTCCAGCCGATGACCGGCGACAGCGGCATGTGGTAACCCGAGGCGCGAATCACCGCCACGCCCGGGACGTTCTGCGACGCCATCGTCACGACGAACAGCGGCAGCGCGACACCGACCAGCGACGCCAGCGACAGGCTCGGCATGACAAAGGCAGGCCGCGCGAATTCAAGATGCACCGACTCCATGTGCAGCAAGCCCTGCCCGCCCGCCACCGCAATGCCCAGCGCCAGCGTGGCAACGACCGCATAGCGCGGCGACAGCCTGCGCATGACGAGATAGGCCAGGAACATCGACAGCGCGAGTCCGAGTTGCGTCTTCATCGCAACGAATACATCCATGCCGAAACGCAGCAGCACGCCGGCCAGCATGCCGGAAGCGATCGATACCGGGATGCGGCTGATCATGCGCTCGAACAGGCCGGAAAAACCGCACACGGCAATCATTGCCGCCGAGACGAGGAAGGCACCGGTCGCATCGCCAATGGACACGCCGGCCGCTGCCGTGATCAGCATCGCGGCGCCCGGCGTCGACCAGGCGGTGACGACCGGCACCTTGTAGCGCAATGAGAGCAGGATGCAGGTCAGCCCCATCCCGAGGCCGAGCGCCCACATCCACGATGCCACCTGCGCCGGCGTCGCGCCGAGTGCATTCGCCGCCTGGAACACGATGACGGCGGAACTGGTGAAGCCGACGAGAACGGTGACGAATCCGGCGACGACCGCCGACAGGGAAAGGTCTTTGGCGAAGGACATGTGCGCTGACGAAAAAGACCTCAGGCTACCATGCCCTCCGCCGAATTTCAGACGGTGATTTCCCCGCTCAGGTCACGCAGGAATTCGCGCCGTACCGCATCGGGGGCATGGCCGAGCGCGAACAGATGATGCAGCTTGGCGAAGATGGCCTCGAAGGTCATGTCGGCCGCGCCGATCACGCCTGCGGCAGGCATCGCCGCGCCCGCGGCATAAGCGCCTATCGTCACCCTGCCGTGCAGCGACTGGCTGCAACCGACCAGCACCGTGCCTTGCGCATTCGCGCGCGCCAGCATGTCGAGCAGAGCGGGATCGCGATCCGGCGTATTGCCCGCACCGTAGCACTCGAGGATCAATGCCTGCGGCTTCAGGTCGAGCACGGCCTGCACTGCATTCAGCGGCATGCCCGGCACGAAGCGCAGCGCCAGCACGTTGGCGCCGCGATAATCCGGCAACTCGAAGCTTTCGCGTTCCGCGCGCGGCAGCAAGTATTCGCGATGCAGTTTCATCGCGATGCATTGCTCGCCGAGCCAGGGGTAATTAGGGCTGTCGAAGGCCTGCAGTTTCTCGGTGCTGACCTTGACGGCGCGATTGCCGCGCAGCAGGCGCTGGTTGAAATAGATTGCGACTTCGTTGATTTCTTCGTCTGCCGCAAGCTGCAATGCAGTCACGAGGTTTTGCGACGCATCCGATCGCACCGCGCCAAGCGGAATCTGCGAGCCGCTCACGATCACCGGCTTGCGCAGGCCGCGCAGCATGAAGGACAAGGCCGATGCGGTATACGCCATGGTGTCCGTGCCGTGCAACACGACGAAACCGTCATAGTCGTTGTAGCGCGCGGCGATGTCGCGCGCGATCGTCAGCCAGTCGGCGGGCGTGGCATTGCTGCTGTCGATCGGCACCGGGTAAGCGTGCAGCGTATAGCGCGGCAGGTTCGCTTCCTTGTCGGACAGCAGCCTCGACAGCACGCTCGGAAAGTCCGGCATGGGCGCGTAGCCCTGCGCGGTCATTGTCATGCCGATGGTGCCGCCGGTGTAGATCAGGCAGATATGTTTTCTGCTCATGGTCGGCGTTCTTCTAATCGTCTTGTCGTGTATTGGCGAGCCGCGCAAGTTCCTGCGCGACCAGCTCCGTCACATCCACTATCCGCTTGCCGGTCTGCGGCGCCGGAATCAGCGGCAGCTCGGTGCAGGCCAGGAGCACGGCATCGGACTGCAATCCCGCCACGATTTCCTGGAAGCGGCGTTGAATGCCAGGCCGATTGCCGCCGGCGATTTTCACATCGTAGATCAGCCGGTGCAAGGCTTCTGCCATCGCGGCGTCCGGCAATTCGATCTCGACATGCTCGGCCAGGCGACGGTAATGCGACCA
>DASVLM010000358.1:0-4778 GCA_036384875.1 Noviherbaspirillum sp. | reverse complement strand
GCTCAATCCGCCGTAACAACGTGTCCGGATTGCAATTCAGGTGGAGACGTCAGGCGGGAAATCAAGGCCATTGACGAGGGCTGCAAGAGGTACAGCGGCGGGGTATCGGAGGAAATCATAACCGATTTTCATGAAATGTGTACCCGGCCACCTCATTTTTTGGCCTGCCTCACATACAATGGCTGCCTGAGAGCCCATAGCCCGCCGGATCCATTCTCAGTTCCCACCCGATGCCGCCTCCGTCCCTGCTGATTCCTCCGTCCTCCGATTTCTGGCCGCATCTGGTCGCCACGCTGCTTGACGGCGGTTTCCTCGAAAGCCACGGCGACATGCAGGCGGCCGATTTTTCGACGGTGCGCGTAGTGGTGCCCGGCTTTGCCCATGCCCAGTCTCTGCGCGCTGCGCTGGCCGAGCGCCTGCAGCGGCCGTTCATCCCGCCGCGCATCACCACGCTCGCTGCGTGGATCGACAGCCTGCCGCCGGAGCCCGGCGTGCCGCCGCCCGCATCCGCTGCCGCACGCATGATGTCGCTCTATGGCGAACTGCGCCAGCACGGCTGGCTGAAGAAATTGTTTTCCGCCCAGCGCAATACCGACCTGCTGCCGCTGGCGCAAACCCTGGTCGCGCTCTTTGACGAGCTGAGCCGGGCGCTGGTTCCCGCGCTGCATCTTTCACCCGAAGCGGCGGAAGAGCGCTGGCAGGCCGCGCTGGAGCAATTGCCGCCGCCGGCGCGCAGCATCCTGTCCGACGAAGCGCACCTGGTGTGGACGCTGTGGAAGACCCAGCTTTCCGGCAGCGACCCCGTGGCTTCCTGTTTCACGCGCATGATGCGGCTCGCCGGATTGGCGACCGAACCGCTGCTCTGGATCGGTGCGGTGCAGCCCGACGCGTATCACGCCGCTTTCCTCGATGCGTATGCGCTGCGCTGCCCGGTGCAGCCGGTCTTGCTCGACTGGCGCGCATCGGCCGTCACGCCTTTGCATGCTGCCGCGTGGCAGGAAATCATCGAAGGCGACCCGGTGCCCGAGCGCATCATCGGAGCGCCGCAGTCGATCTATCTGCATGCCGCAGGCAGCCTCGAAGAAGAGGCGCAGCATGGCGCGCAATCCGTCATCGACTGGTTGCAGGAAGGCCGCAAGTGCATCGCCATCATTGCGCAGGACCGCGTAGTTGCGCGCCGCATCCGCGCCTTGCTGGAGCGCGCCGAGGTATACGTCGCGGACGAGACGGGCTGGAAACTTTCCACCACACGTTCCGCGGCTGCAGTGGCGGCGTTGATCGAAGCGGTGACATCGCGCGCCGAAACGATTGCCTTGCTCGATTTGTTGAAGTCGCCCTTCCTGTGTGCAGCCATGCCGGACAAGGCGCAACGTGTGATGGAAATCGAACATGCGGTGCGGCGTAACAATGTGCTCGGCGGCTGGGAAACGGCCGACGCCGCGCTGGCCGAACTGCCGCAGGCGCGCGAGCTGTTGCGTCTCGTTGCCGCGCAGGCCGCGCGATTCGCCGGACGCCGCACCCTCACCGCTTGGGCGGAGCTGACCTGCGACGTGCTGGGCGAACTCGACATGCGCGATGCGCTGGCTGCCGATGCCGCCGGCATGCAAGTGGTGAGCCTGCTCGACATGCTGATCCACGACTGCGATGCGGTCGCCCAGCAGTTCTCCTTTGCCGAGTGGCGCGCCTTCCTCAACCTGCAACTCGAATCGACGCCTTACGTGCCTGCCGATTTCGACCGCCGCGTCGTCATGCTCCAGCTCAACGGCGCACAGCTGCGTTCCTTCGATGCGGCGCTGATGGTCGGCGCCGACGCGGACCACCTGCCGTCGCGGCTCGATGAAATGCTGTTCTTCGCCGACGGCGTGCGGCGCGAGCTTGGCTTGCCGACGCGCGAACAGCGCCAGTGCACGCAGCTGCGCGACTTCGCAGAGCTGCTCGCTTCCGCCGGCGACGTTGTGCTCTCGTGGCAGTCGTTCCGCAACGGCGAACCGAATGCGGCGAGCAACTGGATCGAACGCCTGCAGCTGACGATGGAGCGGCACGATCTCGGCACGCTGCCGCGCCACGATGTCGCGCTTGCAATGCATACACTCAAAGCTGTGCCGCCTTCGCGCCCGGCGCCGTCTGCGCCGCACCTGTTCCCGCGCAAACTGTCGGCAAGCGCCTACAACAGCCTGGTCGCCTGCCCGTATCAGTTCTTCGCCACGCGCATGCTCGGGCTGGACGGCCTCGACGAGCTCTCCGACATGCCGGAAAAGCGCGACTACGGCGACTGGCTGCATGCCATCCTGAAGGAATATCACGAAGCGCTGCGCGACCGCGCTGTCGCCCTGCAGGAACGCGAATCGCTGCTGCGCGAAATTTCGCAGCGCGTATTCGATGCCGAGATCGAACGCAGCGCCGCTGCACTGGCCTACTACGCACGCTGGCAAAAGACCATCGTCGCCTATCTCGAATGGGCGAACGAACGTGAAGGCGCGGGCTGGCAATTCGAGCGCGGCGAGGTATGGTTCGAGAAGCTGCTGTCGTGGGACGACGGACAGATCGCCCTGCGCGGCTGCATCGACCGCATCGACCGCAACGAAGCCGGCGAGTACGCCATCCTCGACTACAAGACGCGCAATGTGCAGGCGTTGCGCACGCGGCTGAAAGAAGGCGAGGACCATCAGCTCGCCTTCTACGGCGTGCTGACCGATGTGGCCGCGGCAGCCGGCCATTACGTGGCGCTGGAAACCATGCGCGGCAAGACGGGCGACGCCGAGGCGGAGAAATTCGACGGCTGGCGGCGCCTGCTGGAAGCGCAGATCGTCTCCTGCGTGCAGCGCATCGCACGCGGCGCGCCGTTGCCCGCGAGCGGCATCGAACGTGTCTGCATTCATTGCGAAGTGCGCGGCCTGTGCCGCAAGGGAGCGTGGTGATGACGAAGATGCCCCGCGCCTACGAAGCCGACGGTCGCGCCGTCGAGGGACCGCAATTCACCGCCATTGCCTGCGACCCCGCGCGCTCGGTGGTGGTGGAAGCCTGCGCCGGCAGCGGCAAGACCTGGCTGCTCGTCGCGCGCATGCTGCGCCTGCTCCTCGTCGGAACGGAACCTGCCGAATTGCTGGCAATTACCTTCACCCGCAAAGCTGCGCAGGAAATGCGCGAGCGCCTGTTGCATCTCCTGCACGACCTCGCGCTGCAGCCGGAAGAAGAAGTAATGCAGCTGCTGCGCGAGCGCGGCATTCCGGAAGCCGGGTTGGCGCCTGCGCTGCCCGTTGCAAGAGGCTTGTACGAGCGGGTGCTCGGCAGCGCGCACAGCTTGTCCATCGACACCTTCCACAGCTGGTTCGCCCGGCTATTGCAGATTGCGCCGCTGGCATCCGGCGTGCCGCACGGTTATGTGCTGACCGAATCGACCGGCGAATTGCGTCTCGAGACCTATAGCCGTTTCATGCAATCGCTCGACGATCCGGCGAAGGCCGGCGTGCGCGAAGCCATGCTGGCCTTGTACGACATGGTGGGCGACTGGAATGCCCGCGCCCTGGTCGACAGTTTCGTCGACAAGCGCGCCGAATGGTGGGCCGCGATGCAGACCGGCTCGCCGCTCGACTGGCTGCGCGAACTGTGCGGCGAGGACGGTGAATTCGACGCGCGGCTGGCATTGTGGGATGACGAAGGTTTGTGCAGCCGGCTGATGACGCTGGCTCGCATACTTGGGCAGGGCGCCAAGCGCAATCAGGACCGCGCCGTCGCCATCGAATCCGCGATGACGGCCGGCGCCAGCCTCGACGGCTTCACCAGCCTGTTCGCGCAGTTCTACGACGACAAGGGCAAGCTGCGCGGCAATGATCATCGCCGCGGCAAATTGCTCGCCGCGGTGGAAAAGCACTTCGGCGACAACGGCGCGGATGCCTTCGAGGAAGAGTTCGCGCTGATCGGCGAAGCGCTGATGTCTCTACAACGCCGCAGCTACGAGAAGCAGGTGCTGGCGCTCAACGAAGCGCTGTTCGTCGCGGGCAGCGCCTACCTGGAGGAATACCAGGCGATCAAGGCGGAGCAGCGCGTGTTCGACTTCGGCGACCTGGAATGGCACGCTTATCGCCTGCTGACGAACAACGAGCATGCCGCGTATCTGCAGAGCCGGCTCGATGCGCGGTACAAGCACATCCTGCTCGACGAATTCCAGGATACCAATCCGCTGCAATGGAACATCGTGCGCGCCTGGCTGGATGCCTATGGCGGCGATGCGGCACAGCCCAGCGTGTTCGTGGTGG
The DNA here is from genome assembly GCA_036384875.1 of Noviherbaspirillum sp. Classification (GTDB taxonomy): domain Bacteria; phylum Pseudomonadota; class Gammaproteobacteria; order Burkholderiales; family Burkholderiaceae_D; genus Noviherbaspirillum. The sequence goes on along the minus strand of DASVLM010000358.1, from coordinate 522 downwards.
GCGATCCGAAGCAATCGATCTATCGTTTCCGTCGCGCCGAGCCGCGCGTGTTCGGTGCGGCGCAGGAACTTTTGCGCGAACGTGGTGCGGCCGTGTTGCGCACCAACCAGACCAGGCGCAATGCTTCGGCGATCGTCGAAGTGCTGAATGCAGGCTTTGTCGGCAATCCGATCTTCGCGCCGCAAACCACGCTCGGTTTGGAAGGCGGCATGGTGTGGCGCCTGCCGCTGATCGTGGCTGCTGAAGCGGAGGAACAGCAGGAAGAAGAAACGGCGGCACAAGGTTTCGTGCTGCGCGATCCGCTGGAAACGCCGCGCGCCGAGGAAGAGGATGCGCGCCGTGTCGACGAGGGCAAGGCAGTTGCGAATGCGATCCTGCGCGCGAGGGAAGAACTCGCAGCGCGCCGCCAACGGGAAGGGCGGGGCGATGCCATGCCGGCGTGGTCGGAAGTGATGCTGCTGGTGAAGAAGCGGACCTACCTCAATGCCTACGAGCGCGCACTGCGCGAAGCCGGCATTGCCT
>DASVLM010000357.1:0-11998 GCA_036384875.1 Noviherbaspirillum sp. | reverse complement strand
ACGGTGAATTCGCGGCCCTCGTCGATCACCGAGCCGCTGGAAATCGCCCGCAGGTTGGCCAGGCTGATGTTCTTCTTGATGTCGTCGTGCAACACCAGTCCGCATCCCTTGCGGTCTTCGGTGACGTAGGCCAGTCCGTTGCCCACAGCCTTTTCGATGGTGCTGCAATCGATCTGCTTGCCGTGCAAAAAGGCACTGCCGCTGATGCGCTGGCCCCAGGCGCGGCCGAAGATGCTCATCGCCAGTTCGGTGCGTCCCGCGCCCATCAAGCCTGCAATGCCGAGGATCTCGCCCTTGCGCAGCTTCAGGTTGACGTTCTTGATCATGTGGCGGTCGGCGTGCTGCTGGTGATAGACGTTCCAGTCTTTCACTTCGAAGATGACGTCGCCGATCTTCGGCGAGCGCTTCGGGTAGCGGTGTTCCATGTCGCGTCCGACCATGGCGCGAATGATGCGGTCTTCGCTGATCTGCTCGGCGTGGCAGTCCATGGTGTCGATGGTCGTGCCGTCGCGCAGCACGGTGATGGAGTCGGCGACCTTGGAGATCTCGTTGAGCTTGTGCGAGATGAGGATGGACGAGATGCCTTGTGCCTTCAGTTCAAGCAAGAGGTTCAGCAAGGCTTCGCTGTCGTTCTCGTTGAGGCTGGCGGTCGGTTCGTCGAGGATGAGCAGTTTCACTTCCTTCGACAGGGCTTTCGCGATTTCGACCAGTTGCTGCTTGCCGACGCCGAGGTTGGTGATGAGTGTGTCGGGCGATTCGCGCAGGCCGACTTTCTTGAGCAGCTCGCGGGTTTTGGCGTGCGTGGCGGCCCAGTCGATGACGCCCATGCTGGCTTGTTCGTTGCCGAGGAAGATGTTTTCGGCGATGGAGAGCAGCGGTACCAGTGCCAGTTCCTGGTGGATGATGATGATGCCGGCGTGTTCGCTGTCGGCGATGTTCTGGAAGCGGCGTTCTTCGCCCTGGAAAATGATGTCGCCGGAATAGGAGCCGTACGGGTAGACGCCGGACAGCACTTTCATCAGCGTCGATTTGCCAGCGCCGTTCTCGCCGACGACGGCGTGGATTTCGCCCGTGCGCACGACGAGGTTGACGTTGTCGAGCGCCTTGACTCCCGGGAATGTCTTCCTGATGCTGCGCATCTCCAGGATTGCATTCACGTTATGACCTCTTAATCTTTAACTGCAAACAGGACTTGCATGATTCCAGGGAGGGGCCTTGGGCATTGGGGCGGGGACCAAAAGGCAATCATAAGTTAACAGCCTCTGCCCGAGATACTGCTTTGGCAGGGAAATTTTTACTGAGGCCGCCGCATACAAAGAAATGTGCAGATGGTCCCCACCCCAATGCCCAAGGCCCCTCCCTGGAATCATGCAAGTCAGAAGAAAAAATCCTGCGCCCGCAATCCGGGCGCAGGACAAAGCTCACCACCAGGATTACTTGAGTTGCGCTTCGGTGTAGTAGCCGCTGCCTACCAGCACCTGCTTCCAGTTCGACGCATCGACCAGTACCGGCTTCAGCAGGTAGGACGGCACGATCTTCACGCCGTTGTTGTAGGTCTTGGTGTCGTTGATCTCGGGCTTCTTGCCGGTGAGGACAGCGTCAACCATGTTGACGGTGACCTTCGCCAGTTCGCGGGTGTCCTTGAACACGGTCGAGTACTGTTCGCCGCGCAGGATCGATTTCACCGACGGAATCTCGGCGTCCTGGCCGGAGACGATCGGGCACGCTTGCTGCGGCGTGCAGTAGCCGACGCCCTTCAGCGAGGACAGGATACCGATGGAGAGGCCGTCATACGGCGACAGCACGGCGTTCACTTTTTCCTTGCCGTAGTAGGCGGAGAGCAGGTTGTCCATGCGTGCCTGTGCCACCGCGCCGTCCCAGCGCAGCGTGCCGACCTTGTCCATGCCCATCTGCTTGGAACGCACGACCAGCTTGCCCTTGTCGATGTAGGGCTTCAAGACCGACATTGCCCCGTCATAGAAGAAGAAGGCGTTGTTGTCGTCCGGCGAACCGCCGAAGAGTTCGATATTGAACGGACCCTTGCCTTGCTTCAGGCCGAGCTTGTCGACGATGGAGGTGGCTTGCAGTACGCCAACCTGGAAGTTGTCGAAGGTGGCGTAGTAGTCGACGTTCTTCGTGCCCTTGATCAGGCGGTCGTAGGAGATGACCTTGATGCCCTTGTCGGCGGCTTTCTGCAGCGCGTTGGAGAGCGTGGTGCCGTCGATGGCGGCGATCACCAGAACCTTCACGTTCTTGGTGATCATGTTTTCGATCTGCGCCAGCTGGTTCGGGATGTCATCCTCGGCGTATTGCAAGTCGGTCTTGTAACCGCGGCCCTGGAATTCCTTGACCATGCTGTTGCCGTCGGAGATCCAGCGTGCCGACGATTTGGTCGGCATCGAAATGCCGACGGTGCCCTTGTCTTGTGCCGAGGCCAGCGGCGCGGCGGCGATCAGGCCACCCAGCGCCAGGCTGGCGGCAAGCATGTTCAGCGCATGTACGGCGGTTCTTCTTTTCACTTCGGTCTCCTCTATTGGATGCTTGTGGGTTCGTTCATGGGCGCCGGCGGATCGGGGCGCGGCACCGCGCTACGGGAATCTGCCGGCGCCGGCTTTCCGGCGTTCGTTCAGATGTGAGAAATATAGGGATTTCGCCAATATTGATCCAATGAGTATTTTTCGAAGTTAGATGCCATTTTTGATATCAAGCTTCGGGTATCCATGAATTGCGGTTCTTGAAACAAGGTTGTTGTGTGATTTGCTACTGACGAATTGGTGCTGTTCGATAACGGAGCGGATATCACTTTTACCAAAAAAGTGATTGGAAAGATATCGTGCCGCTCCTTAATATCGGCACAAGCATTCAGGGCAGCCGCATGGTGTTGCCTGCAGATCACAAACCACGACAACCTGTCACAACATACCTCAAGGTTCCCGCTCATGTCAGATATCAAGAAGCGCCCGCTCCGTTCAGCCCAGTGGTTCGGGACTGCGGACAAGAACGGATTCATGTACCGAAGCTGGATGAAAAACCAGGGCATCCCCGACCACGAATTCCAGGGCAAGCCCATCATCGGCATCTGCAATACCTGGTCGGAACTCACACCCTGCAATGCACACTTCCGCAAGATCGCCGAGCACGTCAAGCGTGGCGTGTTCGAAGCCGGCGGCTTCCCCGTCGAGTTCCCGGTGTTCTCCAACGGCGAGTCGAACCTGCGGCCGACAGCGATGCTGACGCGCAACCTCGCCAGCATGGATGTCGAAGAAGCAATCCGCGGCAACCCGGTCGATGCCGTCGTGCTGCTGGTCGGTTGCGACAAGACCACGCCGGCGCTCCTGATGGGCGCGGCCAGCTGCGACGTGCCGACCATCGTCGTCACCGGCGGGCCGATGTTGAACGGCCGCCATGAAGGCAAGACCATCGGCTCGGGCACCGCTGTGTGGCAGCTGCATGAAGCGTATCGCGCCGGCGAGATTTCGCTGCATCAGTTCATGTCGGCTGAAGCGGGCATGTCGCGCTCGGCGGGTACCTGCAACACCATGGGCACTGCTTCCACCATGGCTTGCATGGCTGAATCGCTTGGCACCTCGCTACCGCACAATGCCGCGATTCCTGCGGTCGATGCGCGGCGTTACGTGCTGGCGCACATGTCCGGCATGCGTATCGTCGACATGGTGTGGGAAGACTTGAAGCTGTCGAAGATCCTCACGCGCGAGGCTTTCGAGAATGCGATTCGCGTCAATGCCGCTATCGGCGGCTCGACCAACGCTGTCATCCATTTGAAGGCGATCGCCGGTCGCATGGGCGTGCCGCTCGAACTCGAAGACTGGACGCAGATCGGCCGTGGTACGCCGACCATCGTTGACCTGCAACCGTCGGGCCGCTTCCTGATGGAAGAGTTCTATTACGCCGGCGGCCTGCCTGGTGTACTGCGCCGCCTTGGCGATGCAGGACTGCTGCCGCACAAGGATGCGCTCACCGTCAACGGCAAGACCATCTGGGAAAACAACAAGGACGCATCGATTTTCGATGAGGAAGTCATTCGTCCGATGGAAAAGCCGCTGGTGAACGATGGCGGCATCTGCATCCTGCGCGGCAACCTCGCGCCGCGTGGCGCAGTGCTGAAGCCCTCGGCGGCGTCGCCGCACCTGATGCAGCATCGCGGCCGCGCGGTGGTGTTCGAGGACTTCGATCACTACAAGCAGCGCATCAACGATCCGGAACTGGACGTGGATGAAAACTCGGTGCTGGTGATGAAGAACTGCGGTCCCAAGGGTTACCCCGGCATGGCCGAAGTCGGCAACATGGGCTTGCCGCCCAAGTTGCTGGCGAAGGGCGTGAAAGACATGGTGCGCATTTCGGATGCGCGCATGAGCGGCACTGCCTACGGTACGGTAGTACTGCATGTGGCACCGGAAGCTGCCGCAGGCGGACCGCTTGCCATCGTGCAGGACGGCGACTTTGTCGAACTGGACTGCGCGAACGGCAGGCTGCACCTTGATGTGAGCGACGACGAAATCGCCGAACGCCGCGAGCGTCGCGCAATGAAGGAAGCCGCGCCGAAGAAGGGCGGTTATGCGCAGCTCTATATCGACCGCGTGCTGCAGGCCGATGAAGGTTGCGACTTCGATTTCCTGGTGGGCTGCCGTGGCGCCGACGTGCCCAAGCATTCCCATTGAACCCGACATTGATGAATGGAGTACAGGATGCTATTGCTGCAATATCTTGAGCCGAACGGCGCGCGACGCGTCGGCGTGCTGGACGCCGCGACCAAAATCGTGCGCGCGATCGAAGGCTATGCCACAACCTACGACATGGCGAATGCCGCGATCGTGAGCGGACGCTCGCTGGAGAGCCTTGCCGCCGATGCGCTCGGCGAAGCACAGGTCGGATACGATGTGCTTGCCGCTGAAAAGCGCGTGCTGCCACCGCTCGACCATCCGGACGCCGCGCATTGCTACGTCACCGGCACCGGCCTCACCCACCTGGGCAGCGCCGATGCGCGCGATGCCATGCACAAGAAGATCGACGCGCCGGTCGAATCGCTTTCCGACAGCATGAAGATGTTCCGCATGGGTGTCGAAGGCGGCAAGCCGCGCCAGGGCGAAACCGGTGTGCAGCCGGAATGGTTCTACAAGGGCGACGGTTCCATCGTGTTCGCCAGCGAGCAGGCTTTGCCGATGCCGGAATTCGCGCTCGATGGCGGAGAAGAACCGGAGATCGCCGGCCTGTACGTCGTCGGTCCCGACGGCCAGCCGTATCGCGTCGGCTACACGCTCGGCAATGAATTCTCCGACCATGTCACCGAGCGGCAGAACTACCTCTATCTCGCGCATTCCAAGCTGCGCTGCTGCGGTCTCGGCCCGGCGCTGCTGGTCGGTGAATTGCCGAAGCATGTGCAGGGCACTTCACGCATCCTTGACGCAAAAGGTGAAGTGCGCTGGGAGAAGCCTTTCGTCAGCGGCGAGAACAACATGTCGCACTCGCTCGCCAATCTCGAATATCACCACTTCAAATATCCGCTGTTCCGTCGGCCGGGCGACGTGCATGTGCATTTCTTCGGCACCGCGACGCTGAGCTTTGCCGACAACATTCGCGTGCTGTCCGGCGAAACCTTCGAGATTGCGGTCGATGCATTCGGTGCGCCGCTGCGCAACAGCCTGCGCGTGGAGCCGGCGACGCTGCCGGTGGTGAAGCCATTGTGAGGATAACGATGCAGATTACCGGAGAAAACCTGATCGGCGCGACGCGCCTGATGGGGCAGGGCATGCCGTTTCGCGCATGGAACCCGACCGAAGGCTGCGAGATCGAGCCGGTGTTCTACAGTGCGGACCAGGCGGAAGTCGGCCAAGCTTGTGCACTGGCGGAAGCCGCATTCGAGACCTATCGCAACACGACGCCGGCACAACGCGCGAGCTTGCTGGAAGCGATTGCAGAGAATCTCGCCGCGCTCGGCGACACATTGATCGAGCGTGCCGCGATGGAAACCGGCCTGCCGGTGGCGCGCCTGCAAGGCGAGCGTGCACGCACGATCAACCAGCTGAAGATGTTCGCCAACCTGGTGCTGGAAGGATCATGGATCGACGCGCGCGTGGAAACCGCGCAGCCGGACCGGCAGCCGCTGCCGCGCCCGGACCTGCGCATGCAGTCGATTCCGCTCGGTCCGGTCGCCGTGTTCGGTGCGAGCAATTTCCCGCTCGCGTTTTCCGTGGCAGGCGGCGATACCGCATCTGCGTTGGCGGCAGGTTGCCCTGTGATCGTGAAAGCGCATCCCGCGCATCCGGGCACTTCGGAGCTGGCGGGCCGCGCGATCCAGGCGGCGGTCGAGCAATGCCGCTTGCCGGCCGGCGTGTTCTCCCTGCTGACCGGCACGGGCAATGAACTCGGGGCGGCACTCGTGTCGCATCCGGCGATCCAGGCAGTGGGCTTCACCGGATCGCGCCAGGGCGGACTCGCGTTGATGGCGCTCGCGGCGAAACGTCGCCAGCCTATACCGGTGTATGCCGAGATGAGCAGCATCAATCCGGTGTTCCTGTTCCCCGCGGCGCTCGCACAGCGCGGTGCCGACATCGCACGCGGATTTGCCGACTCGCTCACCATGGGCGCCGGCCAGTTCTGCACCAACCCCGGCATCGTGTTCGGCATTTCAGGCGATGCATTCGAACGCTTCTGCGCAGAGGCGGCTAAACATATTTCGGCCAAGCCGGCCGTCACCATGCTCACGCGCGGCATTCACGAAGCCTACGAGCGCGGTGTCGGCAAGCTGGCATCGCATGCGCAGCTCGCATTACTCTCGCAAGGCGGGGCGGGTGGCCATTGCATGGGAACGCCGGCCTTGTTCCGCACCACCGCCAAACGCTTCACAGCGGCGCGCGAATTGTCGGAAGAAGTATTCGGCGCATCGTCCATCCTGATCGAGTGCAGCGACCTGCGCGAAATGCTCGATGTCGTGCATCACCTCGAAGGCCAGCTGACGGCGACCATGCAAATCGACGCTGCCGATTACGACAGCGCAAAGCGATTGCTGCCTATCCTTGAACGCAAGGTGGGACGCATACTCGTCAACGGATTTCCGACAGGCGCGGAAGTGTCGCCAGCGATGGTGCATGGCGGCCCGTTCCCGGCGACGTCGGACGGGCGCTCCACTTCAGTGGGGACAGCGGCGATCTTCCGCTTCGTGCGGCCGGTGTGTTACCAGGACATGCCGCAAGCGTTGTTGCCGAACGCACTGCGTGATGGCAACCCGACCAACATCTGGCATCGCCGCAACGGCGAATTGGTTCGGTAAACAAGAAAGGCGAGGCTGGTGGACTTGATCCGCCAGCCTGCATCAGGAGGCGAGCGCGAGCGCCGGGTTCTGGCCTCCGCTCGCCTCGCTTGCTGCGCGGCGAATCGCCTCGATCAGAATCTTGGCGCCCGGCGACAGCAGTTGTCCCGACTTGGTGACGATGCCGAAGGGGTCCATCATCACGGGCAGGTCGATCGGCACGATGCCCAACATGTCGAAGCGCGCGCAGTAGTTCGCCACTGCGATCGGCATCACATGCAGGAAGTCGGTTTGCTGCACGATGCTGGTGACGGCAAGCGTGGCTGTCGTATCGACCACATTGATCGGCGGCCGCAGGTTTTCACGACGGAACATCATCTCGAAACGATGGCGCAGGATGCTGCCTTGCGGCGGCAACACCCACCCTGCGCCGGCGATATCGGCCAGCTTCAAGCCCTGCTTCTGCAACAGGGGATGGCCGATGCGCGCCACCACGCATACCGGCTCCGCTTCCAGTTCCTCGAATTGCAGGTTGGCCCTGTCCTCGCCCTCCATGATGCGCGCCACCATGAAGTCGAGCGTGCCGTGCTGCAGGCGATCGAGCAGGACATTGCTGTTGTCCATATGGACGCCGATGCGCAGCAGCGGCGAATGTTCCTTCACTGCGGCGATCGCCTTCGGCACTACGGTAATCCCCGGCGTCATGATCATGCCCACATCCACCTGGCCCGAGAGGCCGGACTTCAATGCAAGGATGTCGTCGTGTGCCTGCGACAGGCTCGTGAGCGCCATGCGCGCATGGCGGATCATTGCCTCGCCATAGCTGGTCGGACTCATGCCGCGCGGGTGGCGCTCGAACAACGCCACGCCCAGCATGTCTTCCAGATCCTTCAATTGTTTCGATGCGGCAGGCTGCGTCATATGCAACAGATCGGCAGCGCGATGGATATTGCGTTCATCGTCGATCGCTACCAGGAGCAGCAGCTGGCGCGTCTTCAAGCGCGCTTTGAGAAACCAGTTCGTCTCGTTGTTCGCCATGGTTTTTACTCTCTTGCGATAGAGGTTTTTAATCCTCTTGTTGAGGTCTCCGTACGCTATATAAAACGCGTCTCTTGTGCCTCAGATTATCGCTCAATGATATCAACACGTATATCGTTATCTCGTAAAAATTCATTGGAATGTTATTGGTCCACTCCTTACTATGACCTCGCATTCCGGCACATCGAAACCACTACAAGCGTCGTCGGATACGCAAACCTACATATCGATAACCAGAGGAGAGTTCCAATGACAATCAAGGGCAAAATCCGAATCAGCGTTGTACCGGCCATGCTGGCACTGGGCGCAATGCAGTTCGCACATGCGGACGTCGCGCAAGGCGAATTCCACGGCTACTTCCGTGCCGGCGCAGGCTCGAATTCGGAAAAGGGATCGCAAGCCTGCTTCGGTTTGAACGGCGTGGCCAAGTACCGCTACGGCAACGAGTGCGATACCTACGGCGAATTCAGCTACACCAAGGAACTCGCCAAGTCGGCCGACGGCACCCAGTTCGTCGGCACCATCATGCCGAACTTCTATGAGCCGACTTCAGGCGCCAGCGGCAACAACTGGGGCCTGGCGCAAATGATGGTGGAAGCGCGCAACGTCAACTTCCTCAACGGCGCCACCGCCTGGGTCGGCAAGCGCTTCTACAACCGTCCCGACATCCACGTGCTGGACATGAAGATGGTACACATGGACGGCACCGGCTTTGGTATCGATGGCCTGAAAGTCGGCCCCGGCCAGTTCGGCTATGCCTTGATGCGCAACGACTCCGGCAGCTCGAATTCCGCAACCCGCCACAACTTCCTGTACCACGGCCTGCCGGCGAACACCGCAGCGACTTTCGACCTCGACGCCACGCTGTTCACCGCCGACTCCACCGTGCCGAACTCGCATGGCGGCTATGCACTCTCCGTGGCGCACAAGCAAGGCAACTTCCTCGGCGGCGACAACACGCTGTGGCTGCAATATGCGCAAGGTGCTGGCGTGAGCCTGAGCATGGGCCAGGTCGGCAGCTTGCTGAACGGTTCCGACGTGACGCAATCGCGCATCGGCGACCAGTTGATCTGGGCGGTCTCTCCTGAGTTCACCGGCGGCTTCGACTTCGTCTACCAGAGCACCAAGACGACCGCGGGCACCACGACCTGGACCTCGATCGGCACGCGTCCGACCTATGCACTGTCCGACAACCTGAAGCTGATCATGGACCTCGGCCACGATCGCATCAAGCCGGCCGGCGGCGGTGCGACGCAGCAACTGACCAAGGTGTCGTTCGGTCCGGCGCTGACGATGGGCAAGGGTTTCTGGAGCCGTCCTGAGCTGCGTGCCTTCGTGACCTATGCGAAGTGGAACGATGCCGCGCAGGCAGCCGCTACTCCGGGCAGCGCGCTCTCGAGCACCGGCGTGTTCGGCAACAAGACCAACGGCACGTCGTATGGCGTGCAGGTTGAAAGCTGGTTCTAAGCGAAACCGGGAGGCCTGCTCTCCGGCAGGCCTGTTCAACGGAGTAGGCAATGAGCGAAGCAAGGCTGGCAGTCGATGCGCATAACCAGCTCGGCGAAGGTGTGCTGTGGTGCGATCGCACGCAACGCGTGTGGTGGACCGACATCCAGCGCGCCACCTTGTGGTGTCACCAGCCGGCAACCGGCGTGACGCTGACATGGCCGATGCCGGAACGCCTTGCATCGTTCGCCCTGACGCGACGCGACGATACGCTGCTGCTCGGGCTTGAATCCAGGCTCGCCTTCTTCAACCTGACGACCGGTGTGGCGGACACGATCTGCGACATCGAACCGGAATTGAGCACGACCCGGCTCAACGATGGGCGTTGCGACCGCTATGGCAACTTCGTGTTCGGTACATTAAACGAAGAGCCGCAGCGGAAACGCATCGGCAGCTTTTACCGGCTCGACGCCGGACTGCGGCTGGAAAAGCTGCCGCTAGGCGGCGTCGCCATCCCGAACAGCATCTGCTTCAGCCCCGACGGATCGCGCATGTATTACTGCGATACGACTGAAGGCGTCATACGCTGCTGCGACTACGGACCCGGTGCGGGCGACGTGCGCAACAGCAGGGTGTTCGCCGAGGTGGGCGGCAATGGCGGGCCGGATGGATCGACCGTCGACAGCCGGGGCGGCGTGTGGAATGCGCAATGGGGCGGAGCATGCGTGGTTCGCTACCGGCCGGACGGCACGGTGGATCGCGTCATCGCCTTGCCCGTGTCGCAGCCGAGCTGCGTCTGTTTCGGCGGCAGCAAGCTGATGCGCTTGTACATCACGACGGCACGCGACGAACTGACTGCCGAGGCGCTGGAAACGGAAGCAGCGGCCGGCGGCCTGTTCCAGGTCGATGCACCCGAGGTGCGCGGCTTGCCCGAAAGCAGATTTGGCGGGCTGCCATAGAAAGATTTGAGTCGAAAAGCGGCAACCGGCACCGCATTCTTCTGCCGGTTCAAAATATTGGAGAGACACATGAAAGCAACACGACGTTCGGTATTGGCAACGCTCCTGGCCGGTGGCCTGGCAATGGCAGCGGGCATGAATGCGCTGGCTGCCGACAAGAAGATCACGCTCGGCTTCGCGCAAGTCGGTGCAGAGAGCGAATGGCGCACTGCCAACACGCAATCGATCAAGCAAAGCGCCAAGGAAGCCGGCATCAACCTGAAGTTTTCCGATGCGCAGCAGAAGCAGGAAAACCAGATCAAGGCGATCCGTTCCTACATCGCGCAAAAGGTGGATGTGATTGCATTCGCGCCGGTGGTGGAATCGGGCTGGGACACGGTGCTGCAGGAAGCGAAGGCAGCGAAGATCCCGGTGATCCTGACCGACCGCTCGGTCGATACGAAAGATCCGTCGCTGTATGTGACCATGATCGGCTCAGACTTCCTGGAAGAGGGCCGGAAAGCTGGCCGCTGGCTGGTGGAAAAGTACAAGGATGTGCCGGGTGACGTGAACATCGTCGAGTTGCAGGGCACGGTGGGCTCTGCGCCGGCGATCGATCGCAAGAAGGGCTTCGAGGAAATCATCAAGGCCGATCCGCGCTTCAAGATCATCCGTTCGCAGACCGGCGACTTCACCCGCACCAAGGGCAAGGAAGTGATGGAAGCCTTCCTGAAAGCCGAAGGCAAGAAGATCAACGTGCTCTATGCGCATAACGACGACATGGCGATCGGCGCTATCCAGGCGATTGAAGCTGCAGGCCTGAAGCCGGGCAAGGACATCACCATCGTATCGGTGGACGGCGTCAAGGGTGCATTCGAGGCGATGATGGCCGGCAAGCTGAACGTGACAGTCGAATGCAGCCCGCTGCTCGGACCGCAGCTGATGGAAGCGGTCAAGGATGTGCTGGCCGGCAAGCAACTGCCGAAGCGCATCGTGACGAAGGAAACCGTCTTCCCGATGGAAGTGGCCGCGAAGGAATTCCCGAGCCGCAAATACTAAGCATCGCTATCGCGCTTCCGTGCCGGACAACCCGGGGCGGTGTGGAAGCGATACAGAGTCTCCTTGGGTCCGTGTGTGCCGGGTTCCCGGCCCGCGCACACGGTTTTTTTTCCCAGGCTGACATCTACTCCGGCCAGATTTGCGTCTTGATCCATTCGCTTTCACGTTGAGGGTGCCATGAAGTTCAACAGTCTCAAGATCAGCGCTCGTCTGAGCCTTGCATTCGGCGTATTGATGGTATTGATGACGG
>DASVLM010000356.1:0-11206 GCA_036384875.1 Noviherbaspirillum sp. | reverse complement strand
TCTCGCGGCTCATCGTCCAGCCGCGCTCCTCGGCGGCGCGGGCTGCGTCGAGCAGCACCTTTTGCGTCGCGCTATCGTTCAGCGTGTCGGCTTACGCCCAGCAGGAAGTCAAGATCGGCGTCATCTATCCGTTGACCGGTGCGGCAGCATCGACTGGCGCCGAGCTGAAAAATGCAGCTGAGCTTGCAGCCGACATCATCAACAATGGCGCCAAGGGTATTCCCAACCTGCCGTTCGCCGCGGGCGGTGGTCTGCCCAACCTGAAGGGCGCAAAGATCAAGCTGGTGTTCGCCGACCACCAGGGTAACCCGCAAACCGGCGCCAGCGAAGCCGAGCGCCTGATCACGCAGGAGCATGTCGCTGCCATCATCGGCGCCTATTACAGCAATGTGACCGCTACCGCCAGCCAAGTGGCTGAGCGCTACAAGGTACCGTTCCTGAATGCAGATTCAACGTCGGCGACGCTCACGCAGCGCAACTTCAAGTGGTTCTTCCGTATCACCGCGCATGACGACCTGTTCGTTCACAACTTCTTCAAGTTCTTCAAGGACCTCGAAGCGAAGAAGGGCATCAAGGTCAAGCAGCTCGCCACCTTCAACGAGAACACGCTGTGGGGCAACGAGACCACCAAGCTCGAAGTCAAGCTGGCCGGCGAGCAGGGCTACAACATGCTCAAGACCGTGACCTATCCGGCCAAGAGCACGCAGCTCACTTCGGAAGTGCAACAGTTGAAGTCGGTTAGTCCGCAGGTGGTGATGCAGTCGTCCTACCTCGGCGACGCCATCCTGTCGATGAAGACCTACAAGGAACTCGGCTTCTCGCCCGACATGATCCTGGCCAACAACGCCGGTTTCACCGACACGGAATTCCGCCGCACCCTCGGCAAGGATTCCGACTACGTGATCACGCGTGAAGTCTGGTCGCCCGACCTTGCGAAGAACAATCCGCTGATAAAGCAGGTCAATGACCTCTTCAACCAGCGCTACAAGACCGACTTCACCGGCAATTCCTCGCGTGACTTCACCGGCGTCATGGTCCTTGCCGATGCAATCAACCGCGCAGGCTCGACCGATCCGGAAGCCATTCGCAAGGCGCTGACCGAGACCAACATCCCCGGCAACAAGATCATCATGCCGTGGAAGGGCGTCAAGTTCGACGAGCACGGCCAGAACATCTACGGTTCCGGCATCCTGGTGCAGATCATCGACGGCAAGTACCACACCATTTGGCCGCTTGACGTAGCGACCAGCGACATCGTGTGGCCGATGCCGAAGTGGGATCAGCGCAAGTAAACAGCATCAACCCCTCGCCCGCGTACATAAAAACAAGGGCGAGGGGAAACGGACGAACGAGCCGCGAGAGAGTTGGAAACAGGAGAAACAAATGTCAATGGAAATATTGCTGCAGACACTGGCCTCGGGTCTGCTGATCGGGCTGATCTATGCCCTTGTGGCCATCGGGCTGACGATCATCTTCGGCGTGATGGACATCGTCAACTTCTCGCACGGCGAGTTCCTGATGTTCGGCATGTATTCGAGCTTCTGGCTCTATTCGCTGTATGCGCTTGATCCGATCTACACCTTGCCGCTGACGGCCATCTTCCTGTTCGGGCTCGGCGTGATCGTCTATCGGCTGATCGTCAGCAAGGTCATCAATTCGCCGATGGTGTCTCAGCTGTTTACCACCTTCGGCATGATGCTGCTGTTCCGCGGCATCGCGCAGTTCCTGTGGAAGCCGGACTTTCGCACCGTCGACAAGACTATCGTCGGCGGCAGCGTGTCGATTGCGGGCTTCCAGATCGGCATGCCTCAACTGGTGGCGGGCATAGGCGCGATTCTCGTCACGGCTGGCATCTATCTCTTCATCACCCGCACCAAGGTCGGCGCCGCACTGGAGGCGACCGCTGCCGACAAGGATGCAGCGCGCCTGATGGGCATCGATTCGCAGAAGATGTTCGCGCTGGCCTGGGGCCTGGGTGCTGCATGCGCAGGCGTTGCCGGCGGCTTGCTCTCGACCTTCTTCCCGATCTTCCCGGAAGTCGGCGCGAACTTCATCCTGATCGCCTTCGTGGTGGTCAACCTCGGCGGCTTCGGCAGCATCATCGGCGCACTGATCGCCGGTGTGCTGGTCGGCGTCATTGAAGTGATGGGCGGTTTCCTCATCGGACCGGAATACAAGCTGGCCATCGTGCTGGGACTGTTCCTCGCGGTGCTGATGTTCCGTCCGCAAGGCTTGATGGGCAAGGCATGACCGGGTCCGCTTTGAAAGGTAATGTGATGAGCAAGAATCCTTCCGTATCCACCGCGATCGAGACGCCGGTCCAGCCGGCGCGCTCCTTCAAGACCGGCCATGTGCTGTCGCTCGCCGTGCTGGCAATCGCCGCGCTGCTGCCGTGGTTCATCGACAATCCGTCGTACCAGAACACCGCCATTCTGATCCTGATGGCGGCACAGATGGGTGTGGCCTGGAACATCGTCGGCGGTTATGCCGGCCAGGTGTCGCTTGGCCATGCCGCGTTCTACGGCATCGGCGCTTACACCTCGTCGCTGATGTTTGCCAATTGGGGCATCAATCCCTGGCTGGGCATGATCGCAGGCGGTGTCATCGCGGCGGCAATCAGCCTCGTGATTGGCTGGTCTTGCTTCCGCCTCAAGGGGCACTACTTCACGATGGCCACGATTGCCGTTGCGGAGATCGTGCAGATCATTTTCACCAACTGGGAGTTCGCCGGCGCCGCCGTCGGTGTCACGATTCCGATGGACCAGCAAGGCTGGGCGGCTTTCGTGTTCGCATCGAAGGTGCCGTACTACTACATTGCGCTCGGCCTGTTGCTGGCAACCCTGCTGGCGAACTGGGCCATCGAGAAAAGCTACCTCGGCTACTACTTCCGCGCGATCAAGGACGAGCCGGATGCAGCGCGCAGCCTCGGCGTGAACCTGTCGAAGTACAAGCAGATCGCGTTTGCAGCGAGCAGTTTCTTCACCGCGCTGGGTGGCAGCTTCTATGCGCAGAAGGAACTGTATATCGACCCGTCATCCGTGCTCGGCACCGGCCTCTCGATCAAGATGGCGCTGGTGTCCATCCTCGGCGGCATCGGCACCCTGATCGGCCCGGTGCTTGGCGCAGGCGTGCCGACTTCGATCGACGAGGGCACGCGCATCATCTTCGGCGGTTCCGGCCGCGGCACCGACCTCATCATCTACTCGGCGCTGATCATCGTGATCGCGGTGTACTACCCGACCGGCGTGATGGGCTGGATCAACAATTTCAATGCGCGGCGCAAGGCAAAGCTCGCCGCCGAGAAGGGAGAGTGACATGAGCCTGCTGCGTGTAGAGAACGTCACCAAGACCTTCGGCGGCATCACCGCCAACAGCAATGTGTCCTTCGAAGTGGGCGCCGGCAAGATCGTTGGCCTGATCGGCCCCAATGGCGCCGGCAAGACCACGATGTTCAACAGCATCGCCGGGTACTTCCCGCCGACCGCGGGCGAGATCTGGCTCGACGGCATCAAGATTTCCGGTTTCACACCCGAGCAGTGCGCGCGCGCCGGCATCGGCCGCACCTTCCAGGTCGCACGCACCTTCACCAGCATGACCGCACAGGAAAACGTGATGGTCGGCGCCTTCCTGAAGGACCGCAGCGTGGAGCATGCACGCCGCACCTCCGCCGAACTGCTGAACTTCGTCAACCTCGGCCGCTTCCGCGACAAGCCGGCCGGCAGCATGACCATCAGCGAACAGCGCCGCCTCGCGGTGGCGCGCGCGCTCGCAGTGCAGCCCAAGCTCCTGCTGATGGATGAAGTGATGGCCGGCCTGAATCCGACCGAGGTGAAGGACATGGTCGATGTGGTGCTGAAAATCCGCGACAAGGGCATTTCCTGCCTCATCGTCGAGCACGTGCTCGAAGGCATCATGCCGATCGCCGATGGCATCGTGGTGCTTGATTACGGCAAGAAGATTGCCGACGGCACGCCGGAAGAAGTGTCCAACAATCCGCAGGTGATCGCGGCGTATCTGGGAGAAGAATGATGCTGGAAGTACGCAACCTCAAAGTGAGTTATGACGGCGTGCTGGCGGTGTCGAAGGTCAACCTCGATGTCCCGGCCGGCAAGCTGGTCGCCCTCGTCGGCGGCAATGGCAATGGCAAGTCGACCACGCTGCGCGCGATCGCCGGCCTGAATGCCGCCGACACCGGCGAGATCCTGTTCAACGGCAAGCCCATCCAGAACGTGCCGGCACACAAGCGCGTGCCGATGGGCCTGGCGCTGGTGCCGGAAGGGCGTCGCCTGTTCGCCAAGCTGACGGTGGAACGCAACCTGCAGCTCGGCGCTTACACCCGCGAGGATGATGACGAAATCGCGGAATCCATCGACCGCATCTACAACCTGTTCCCCATCCTGAAGGAACGCCGCCACCAGCTGGCCGGCACCATGAGCGGCGGCGAACAGCAGATGCTGGCGATCGGTCGCGGCATGATGTCGAAGCCGAAGCTGCTGCTGCTCGATGAGCCGTCCTGGGGCATCGCGCCGAAGTTCGTCGCCAAGGTGCTCGACACCATCAAGCTGGTCAACCAGCAGGGCGTGTCGGTGCTGCTGGTCGAGCAGAGCCTGCACAAGGCGCTGGCGATCGCCGACTACGGCTATGTGATCCAGACCGGCCGCATCGTGATGGAAGGCACGGGCCAGGAACTGCTGGACAACGAAGACGTGAAGAAGGCCTATCTCGGACTGTGACGATGATCTCCAAACTTGCAAGCATGACGCCGGCCGAGGTGCGCGCCTTGTGCCGCAGCGGTAGATTTGCCGGTGCGACTTCCGGTGCGGCGAACGGCCATGTGCAGGCCAACATGATGATCCTGCCGCGCGAATATGCCTTCGACTTCCTGCTGTTCTGCCAGCGCAATCCCAAGCCGTGCCCGCTGGTCGATGTGCTGGAAGCCGGGCAGTTCGAGCCGCGGTGCGCGCCGGGCGGTGATGTGCGCACCGACCTTCCGGGCTATCGCATTTTCGAGAGCGGGCAATTGGTGAAGGAAGTAACCGACATCAGCGCATATTGGCGCGATGACTTGGTCACCTTCCTGATCGGCTGCAGCTTTTCGTTCGAGAACGCGCTGATTACCGGCGGCATCCCGCTGCGGCATGTGGAGCGCGGCGTCAATGTCGCGATGTACCGGACGAACATCCCTTGCCAGGGAGCGGGGCGTTTCGAGGGCAACATGGTTGTCAGCATGCGCCCGATCAAGAGCTGCGACGTCGCCCGCGCGGTCGAGATTTCCGGACGCTATCCGCAAGTGCATGGCGCGCCGGTGCATATCGGCCATCCGGAGCTGATCGGCATTGCCGACCTTGCACGCCCCGACTTCGGCGATGCGGTGCCGCTCATGGATGACGAATTGCCGGTGTTCTGGGCTTGCGGCGTGACGCCGCAGTATGTCGCCGAGCTCTCTCGCATTCCGTTCTGCATCAGCCATTCGCCGGGCAAGATGCTCGTCACCGACTGGCTCACCGAATGATTCGTCCTCCCGGCAAGGTGCAGTGTTTCTGGCCGGGCCATTCTCCGGGTAAGATGCGGGTTGCGGATTTCATCGACGGATGGAATCCTTTCGATCCGGAGCTTACAGGCATGACAAAGGAAAAAAATTCGGCGACATTCGCACAGAACGCACCGGCGGCCGACGCACCTAAAAAGGTGCCCATCGTGTCATCCGCCCATCTCGCCGCGGGACGCAGTGCCGAACTGAGCGAATTCGAGTTCGGCATGATCATTGCCGGCAACGCTTTCAACCGCTGGGCGGTGCGCTGCATGTCGGCCGCCGGCATGAAGGACATGACGATTACCGACGTGCTGGTGCTGCACCACATCAACCACCGCGCACGGGAAAAGAAGCTGGCCGACATTGCGTTCATTCTCAACATCGAGGATACGCACATCGTCAATTACTCCCTGAAAAAACTGCATTCGCTTGGTTTGGTCAAGACCGAACGGCGCGGCAAGGAAGTCTTGTATTCCACCAACGAGGCTGGCCAGGCCTTGTGCAAACGCTATTTCGAGATCCGCGAGCAGGTGCTGGTGTCAGGCCTCACCGGCGACGGCACCGAGAGTTTCGAATTGAGCGAACTGGCGCGCTTCCTGCGCATCCTTTCCGGCCTGTACGACCAGGCGGCCCGCGCAGCGACATCGATGTGAATGTGACGTACGTCACGAACTTTATTCGGACAAAAGCGCAGAATGCGAATTAACTGAGAGGTTTTCCTCCTCCAAGGGTTAAACCTCAAGGTTATCGAGCTTGATGCGGTTCCTCACTGGGGAACCGCTTTTTTTTCGTCTTGCCGGTTTGCAGCCTCAGAGGGTCCGCCACACGGCGAACAGCAGCAAGGTGTAGAACGCTGCCAGGATGTCATCCCACATCACCCCGAAGCCTCCCTTGAGCCGACGGTCAAAATAACGGATCGGTGCCGGCTTGACCATATCGAAGAAGCGAAACCACAGGAAGCCCCAGAACTGGGTGCTGAATCCCGCCGGCGTGATGAACAGCAGCACCAGCCAGAACGCCACGATTTCGTCCCATACCATGCTGCCATGATCGGCAATGCCCATGTCGCGGCCGGTCTTGTGGCAGGCCCAGATACCGATGATGAAGCCGGCAACGATGATGATGGCCCAGTTCTCCGGCGTGAAGATCCACGGCCAGCGCGAGCCAAGCACGCTGAACGACAGCCACGCGAACAGCGTTCCGCTGGTGCCGGGCATGACCGGTGACAGGCCGCTGCCGAATCCCTGCGCCAGCACATGGGCGGGATGGGCGAACATGAAGCGCGCGGTCGGTTTGCTTACCAGGGCGGTCTGGCCCTCTTCCAGTGTGGTCATGAGGCGAAGTGGTCGAAGGAGGTCAGGGATAACGGAAGCGGGGCGCCGCTACCATCGACGATGCGCAACCCGGGAGCGGTTTCTATGCTTCCGACGCGAGTGACCGGCGTGCCGGCAGTGCGGGCTGCGGCGATTACGTCGTCCCGCTTGTCAGCCGGCGCGGTGAAGCACAGTTCGTAGTCGTCGCCGCCCGCCAGCGCAAAACGCCTGCGGATGTCGGATGGCTGGCGGGCGAGCATCGGGCCTGCGGGCAGGGCATCGGCATCTATTGATGCGCCGACACCCGAACGTTCCAGGATGTGCCCGAGGTCGCCTACCAGTCCGTCAGAAATGTCGATTGCCGCATGCGCGATGCCGCGCAAGGCAAGTCCGAGCGCGATGCGCGGTGTGGGCGCATGCATGCGCTGTGCCGCCGCATTCAGCGCGTGTTCGTCGAGCGCCAGCTCGTGCCGGTAACCGGCGAGTGCGAGCCGCGCATCGCCCAGCGTGCCCGAGATCCAGACATCGTCGCCGGATTGCGCTGCGTCGCGACGCAGGGCGGCACCTGCAGGTACTTCGCCAAAAATGGTGATGCAGATGTTGAGCGGGCCTTTGGTGGTGTCGCCGCCTATCAGGTCGCAGGCGTGCAGGTCGGCCAGAGCAAGCATGCCTGTCGAGAAAGGTTCGAGCCAATCGGCCTTCGCTTCCGGCAGCGCGAGCGCCAGCGTAAAGGCAAGCGGCTTCGCGCCCATTGCGGCAAGGTCGGAAAGATTGACTGCCAGGCATTTGTGTCCCAGCTGCAGCGGATCGGCGCCGGCAAAGAAATGCCGGCCTTCCACCAGCATGTCGGAGGAGATGGCGAGCTGCATGCCCGGCGTGGGCGACAGCAACGCGCAATCGTCGCCGATGCCGAGCGCGACGCTCGGGCTGCGCGGCGCACGCGTGAAGTAGCGTGCAATCAAGTCGAATTCGGAGAGCATGCCGCGATTGTACCCAACCGCGGCGTGCCGACAGGGCTTCTTGGCTTGACCCGGCTTCCCAGCACGTCCAGCAGACCGAGTTACATCGCTGCCACGGGCACCTTGTCGAGTTCGGCCAGCAAAGCCTGGCGCAAGCCGGCTTCCTGTGGGGCAACACCGAAGCCGCGCATGACGCCGCTGTCATCGTAGAAACGGCACACGGTATGCGCGCCCTGCTGCTCGGAATGCCAGTTGCCTTTCGCGGATTGCAGCGCCGGCGGTGGAACCAGTGCAAGCGGAAAGGAAGGCGTCTTGACGATGACCGGCGCCGGCTTGGCGATGTCGATCGCTGTCGGCTGCCCGCTCAATGTGCGGGCAATTGCACGCGCGGCAGTCATCAGCGGTGCAATATAAGGCAGGACGCGCGTGCCGCCATCCGCATGCGCATATTCCGCACAATCGCCGAGCGCGTAGACATGCGTTGCGCTCGTCTGGCCAAGGACGTCGACCAGGATGCCGCGGTTCGTCGACAATCCAGCCGATT
The DNA here is from genome assembly GCA_036384875.1 of Noviherbaspirillum sp. Lineage (GTDB taxonomy): Bacteria > Pseudomonadota > Gammaproteobacteria > Burkholderiales > Burkholderiaceae_D > Noviherbaspirillum. The sequence continues at coordinate 2,857 of DASVLM010000356.1, read as the reverse complement.
GCGCCAGGCGCAGGTCGGGACGCAGGCCGACCGCGGATAGAACGACATCGACGATCAACTGTTTGCCATTCGCCAGCGTGAGCGCGAGTGCGCCGTCGCTGCGATTGACGCGTGCCGCTACGGTGCCGAGTTCAAGTCGTACGCCACGTTTCGTCAGCGCGGAGTGCAGGCCTTGTGACAAGGCCGGCGCAGCGAGTGCAGACAGCGGCAAGGGGTTGGGGTCGATCAGTACCGTCTCGTGGCCCGCACCGGCGAGGTCGTCGGCAAATTCGCAGCCTATCAGTCCGGCGCCGAGTATCGCCACCCGGCTTCGCGTGCCGGCGGCATCGATGCGCTGCCGGAAGCGAGCATAGTCCTGCACGTGATTGACGGACATTACGTCGCCCGAGGCATTGCCTTCGATTGCGAGGCGGATTGGCTGCGCGCCGGCGGCAAGCACCAGCTTGTCGTACTCGAATACGCCGCCGCTGGTGATGACGGACTTCGCGGCGGCATCAATGCCCTGAACGCGTGTGCCGGTCAGGATGGTGGCGCCGAGCTGGGCGGCCATCTGCGCCGCGCTTTGCGTCACCAGCTGCGTCGGACTCCTGCGCTGTGCGAAGGCGTTCGAGAGCATGGGCTTGGAATAGAACCCGCCATCGTCGGCGGTGATGAGCAGCATCGGGCTGCTGGCGTCGAGCTTGCGGTATTCGCGCGCCAGCGTGTAGCCCGCGAGCCCGGTGCCGATGATAATGAGCGGGTGCATGATATTCCTTTCGGCGCTCAGATCTCGACCATCTCGAAATCCGCCTTCGCCACGCCGCAATCCGGGCAGGACCAGTCGGCGGGGATGTCGTCCCAGCGGGTGCCGGGCGCGATGCCGTCTTCCGGCATGCCGGCAGCTTCGTCATAAATGAAACCGCATACGATGCACTGATAGGTTTTCATGGAATGTCCTCTCTGTTCAGGTTGAGTTCAGCTTGATTGGGCAAAATCACTTCTGTGCGGCGAGCACGTTGCGATAGGCGTTGGCGTGGCGCTCTTCCACCTTGGCCAGCGCGGCGAAGCGCTTGGCGGCTTTTTCCAGAGTGCGCTTGAAGTTTTCGGCGTGCTCCTTCGACTCGGCGATCTGCTCGTCGTATTCGGCCACTGCTGCGTCATTGCCTTCCTCGACGGCGAGGTGGCGGAATTTCGGATACATCTCGGTGTACTCGTAGGTCTCGCCTTCGATCGCGATTTCCAGTGCGCGAGCCGGCGTCAGTTCGGCCTTGGGATAGAGCAGGTCGAGGTGGCCGAAGGCGTGCATCACTTCCTGGTCGGCGGTTTCCTCGAAGATCTTTGCCACGTCTTCGGCGCCGGCTTCGCGCGCCAGCTTGGCGAAATAGCGGTACTTGATGTGGGCCATCGATTCGCCGGCGAACGCGGCTTCGAGGTTCTGGATGGTGACGGAATTCGTGTTTGCCATGATTCACTCCTTTGCGGTTGGTCCGATTCGTTCGTTCAATCGGTATGGAGCGAATGATAGATTCAGCAAATCAATAAAGAAAATTGATTGTTTTTATTATTTCGATAGTTATTCATATGGCTGGACATGCCTGCATTGCAGGCATATGTTTATACCGAAAGTGCATGTAACTAGGACAAATACGTATAAATGCCGCATTTTTGCTCTGTTAAAATCTCTCGCTTTCCGTAATCCAAAAAGGACGCGCACGCTATGGAATCTCCCGACCAAAAAGAAGAACTTCGTCAGCAGTTGCGTCAGGCGGCGCTCGAATACCACGAATTCCCCACCCCCGGAAAAATCAGCGTTACCCCCACCAAGCAACTCACCAACCAGCGCGACCTCGCGCTTGCCTATTCCCCCGGTGTCGCGGCCGCCTGTGAAGAGATCGTCACCGATCCCGCCAATGCATTCAAATACACTGCACGCGGCAATCTCGTCGCGGTCATCACCAACGGCACCGCCGTGCTCGGCCTCGGCCCGATCGGCCCGCTGGCCTCGAAGCCGGTGATGGAAGGCAAAGGCGTGCTGTTCAAGAAGTTCGCCGGCATTGACGTCTTTGATATCGAAATCAATGAAAACGACCCGGACAAGCTGATCGACGTCATCGCTGCGCTGGAACCGACCTTCGGCGGCATCAACCTGGAAGACATCAAGGCGCCGGAGTGCTTCTACATCGAGCGCAAGCTGCGCGAGCGGATGAAGATTCCGGTCTTTCACGATGACCAGCACGGCACCGCGATCATCGTCGGCGCAGCGATGCTGAACGGCTTGAAGGTGGTCGGCAAGAACATCAAGGAATGCAAGCTGGTGGTGTCCGGCGCCGGCGCTGCGGCCCTGGCATGCCTCGACTTGATCGTCGACCTCGGCTTCCCCATCGAAAACATCTTCGTCACCGATCTGGCCGGCGTGGTCTACAAGGGCCGCCAGGAACTGATGGACCCGGACAAGGAACGCTTCGCGCAGGAAACTACAGCGCGTACGCTGTCCGAAGTGATTCCCGGCGCGGACATCTTCCTCGGCCTGTCGGCCGGCGGCGTGCTGAAGCCTGAAATGGTCAAGCAGATGGCCGACAAGCCGCTGATCCTGGCGCTGGCTAACCCGACCCCGGAAATCCTGCCGGAAGAAGTGAAAGCGGTGCGCAACGATGCGGTGATCGCCACCGGCCGTTCCGACTATCCGAACCAGGTCAACAACGTCCTCTGCTTCCCCTACATCTTCCGCGGTGCACTTGACTGCGGCGCCACCACCATCACGCGTGAAATGGAAATCGCGGTGGTGCATGCGATTGCCGACCTGGCGCAAGCCGAGCAGTCCGATATCGTGGCGACGGCATACGGCATCAGCAACCTGTCCTTCGGTCCGGAATACGTG
>DASVLM010000355.1:0-4699 GCA_036384875.1 Noviherbaspirillum sp. | reverse complement strand
GGTATTGGTGCCCGAAGGCGCACGCGAGGCGACCCCAAGTATCGCTTCGACGTCTTCACGTGCGACCGGCGTCGGCAGATAACCGCGGATCGAATGGCGGGAAGTGATCGCTTCATCGACGATCTTCTGTTGTTCGCTATGGATCATGATGCTGTCTCGATCGATTGCAGGAGCTTGCGCATGTCATCGGGGATGGAGGCCGGCCTGCGGCTTTCGCGGTCGACGTAGACATGCACGAAATGCCCTTGCGCCGCAGCAGATTCTTCATCCTCCCGGAAGATGCCGACTTCGTAGCGCACACTGGAATTGCCGAGCTTCGTGACACGAAGTCCGGCCGTGATGCTGTCCGGGAATGCGACAGAGGCAAAATAATTGCACTGCGTTTCGATCACGAGGCCGATAACCTTGCTACGCTCGATGTCGAGCACGCCGTTGGTAATCAGGAACTGGTTCACCACCGTATCGAACCAGCTGTAATACACCACGTTGTTCACATGCCCGTACGCATCGTTGTCCATCCAGCGCGTGGTGATGACATGGAAATGCTTGAAGTCGCTGCGTTTTTTTGCTTCAGGTCGCATGAATCACTTTCTCGTTACAAGAGCAACACCAATTACGGCGAGCAGCATGCCGACAATGCCGACGATGCTGAACGCTTCCCTGAACATGACCCATGCCATTACCGCAGTAGTAGGCGGGGTCAGGTACAACAAACTGGTGACCTGCGTTGCGGCGCTCTTGCGAATGAGCGCGAACAGCAGGAAGATTGCGCCGATCGACAGCGCGAGGACAGACCACATCAAGGCACCGACAAAACGTGGCGTCCACTGTACCGCATCGAGCGCCGGCGTCATTCCTTCAAACATCATCGCCAATGGCAACAGCACGACGAGCGAAGCCGAAAACTGGATGATGGTGCCCGTGCGCAGATCAAAGCTGGAGCAGAATCGCTTCTGGTAAAGCGTGCCGACCGTAATCGACATCAGCGCCATCAGGCACAGCGCAATGCTTTGCCACGACAATCCGATCAATGAGATCTTGTTCGCTACCACCAGCCCGACGCCGCAGATTCCGAAGGCAAGTCCGAGCCATTGTCGGTTGCTGACCCGCTCGCCTACAAGGGGCGCGGCAAACGCCGTAAGTATGGGTTGCAGGCCGACGATCAGTGCAGACAAGCCAGCAGGCATGCCCAGCTTGATTGCACACCATACTCCACTCAGATATCCCGCCTGGAGTAAAACGCCTGCGACCGCGATATGCAAGATACGCCCATGCGGCCATGGCGCCTTCATTATCAGCACCAGCGGCAATAAGACTGATAGCACACCGGCGAAACGCAAAACGAGAAACGTCAGCGGCGGCGCATATGGCAAGCCGAATCGCGCGACCACAAAGCCTGTGCTCCAGATAAGCACGAACACGAAAGGCATTGCAGCGATCCAGCGATTCGACGCTGAAGCAGAAAGGATGGAAGTGAGGGAATTCATGCGGCAGCGGCGGCGCCTCGAGCGCGTGCGTAGGTAGATGCGATCCCGATAGTCTGGACATGCACCTCCACCGTGTCTTGGATGTTCTTGCCGTAACCGCCGGCCATGGCAATGGCGACCGGGATGCCGCGCTCACGCGCGTGATCCAGCACCATGCAGTCGCGCGCAGCCAAGCCTTCAATGGTGAGCTTCAGGCGGCCGAGCCGGTCACCTTCATGCGGATCGGCGCCGGCAAGATAGATGATGAGTTCGGGAGTGAACCGGGTAAAGAGTGTCGCCAGCGCCTCATCCAATGCTGCGAGATAGGCTTCGTCGCCGGTGCCGTCGGGAAGCGCTACATCGAGATCACTGCTTTCCTTGTCAAAGGGATAATTGTGTTCGCCGTGGAGCGACAGCGTGAAGACCGAGTCGTCGCGCGCGAGAATGGATGCCGTACCGTTGCCTTGATGCACATCCAGATCGACGATTGCCACCTGCTTCACGCGGCGCTCGGCCTGCATCAGTCGGGCGGCGACTGCCGCATCATTGAACACGCAGAATCCCTCGCCGCGATCCGCATAGGCATGGTGGGTGCCACCGGCGAGATTCGCCGCAACGCCCTCTTCCAGCGCTGCCCGGCAAGCCTGAATGGTGGCGCCCGTCGAGCGGCGAGACCGTTCCACCATCTGCAACGACCAGGGAAATCCGATTGCCTTCTGCTCCGCCGGTGACAGGCGCCCGGACGAAACTTTCTCTATATAGGCGGGGTGATGCGCCAGCGCGAGTACGCCGTCGCTGGTCCAAGGCGCCTCGTCGAAACAGATGTTCGGCACCCGTGCAAACACTTCCTCCCGCACCATCCTGTATTTCTGCATCGGGAAGCGATGGCCTTCCGGCAGAGGGAGGACGAAGTGGTCGCTGTAGAACGCCTTCAAAGTTCTCGTTTACGTAAAGGTAAAGCAAAAGTGTAGCACGAGGCTCGCTTCGCCTTCCGGCCGGGCATATTATTGCAATTAACATAACGTTGTGCGGGGCGCCAAAATATTTTTGTGCTTCGCAACAAAAAGCTGTTGACACGCAATAAAAGGCTTTTTAATATGCACTTGTTGCGACGCACAAAATAACATTGTCGCGTTGCGAAATACCAAACCGCTGACGTTTAATTGACGATTACTCACCTGCAAAGGAGAAGGCAAATGTTTACGATTCCCGAACAACTGTCCGCCGCGACCAAGACCAACATCGAAGCTCAGGTTGCCCTGCTGTCGAGCCTGACCAACAAGTATTTTGAAGGCGTCGAGCAAGTCGTCGGCCTGAACCTGGCAACCGCCAAAAAGTCGCTGGAAGATTCCAGCGAAGCCGCGAAGCAGCTCTTCGCAGCCAAGGATGCGCAGGAATTGCTCGCCCTGGTTGCCGCGCAAACCCAGCCGAATGCTGAAAAGGCACTGGCCTACGGCCGCAATCTCGCCAGCATCACGTCCGCCGTCCAGGCTGAATTTACCAAGGCAGCTGAAGGCCAAGTCGCTGAAGTCAGCCGCAAGGTACTGGAGCTGGTCGAAGAACTGACCAAGAATGCACCTGCCGGCTCCGAAAACGCAATCGCCCTGGTGAAGTCCGCCATCGGCAACGCCAATGCCGGTTACGAGCAACTGACCAAGACCACCAAGCAGGCTGTCGAAGCGCTGGAAGCCAACTTGAACAACGCCGTCGGCCAGTTCACGCAACAGGCTGCCCCCAAGGCCGCCAGCCGCGCCAAGAAGTAATTTGCAGGAAAGGCTGCGCCGGATGAATCTGCGCGGTCGGCCGTAATGGCTCCTCCGGTATCTTCCCGCCTCCTCCCCTGAAAGATACCGCCTCAATGCCCCGGATAACCGGGGCATTTTTTATTTGTGGAGTACGTCGGGCATATTCGCCGAGGATTCAGTGCGCAAACGATACGCGGCAAGCGCAGCGAGGCAGTAATGTTCGAACCACAAGCCGGTAAATACGAAGACCAATACGTAAAGCCAGATGGCGCCGGCTGCCAGGAACGGAAACACAACCACTGACAACACACCACCCAGCCACAACATGGAAGGCGCAGCTCCCATGGCACCGGTCGCGACGCCGATCAGGAAAAGCGGCCACCGATGTTCGTGCATGACGGCTCGCCGTTCTTCCGTGCTGGCATGTTCTGCGAGTGCGTCATAAGCCATCACGCGATAGGTCAGCCAACCCCACAAGGCAGGCTGCACAACCAGTGTCAGCGGCGGGAACAGCGATAACGGCAGGGTAACCAGCCAAAGCACTACAAAGACCAGGAAGGATGAGAGGGCTACCCACAGGCTGCCAAGCAGGTTGCCGCCCCGATACCAGGCGAGATCGGGATAATATCTCGCTGCAACATGCCGAAGGATGACCGGCATGGCGACTGTGCCGACGAAAACCAATGCCGTCAGAATCATCAACGGCAGTAACATCCACATGGCGATCAGCGGCACGATTACCGTCTTGAATGCGCCGAATCCCGCCCAGGCGAGAATATTACCGGCCACATCGAAACCACCGTGGTCGGTGAAATATGCCTGCAGCCAGTCGATGGTCGGTTGCAGACCCAGCCACAGCAGGACTCCCCACAACGCCACCGAAAACAGAAAAGGCAGCACGGTCAGCAGCAGTATGCGGAAACGCAGCTGCGACAAGATAGCTCGACCAAGGCTGACGAAGAGCAGCCGCATCAGGACGCCCTCGTGCGAGCAAATTCCATCATGTGCATGAGGTCAAGCCATTGCTGCCGCGTGACTCGTGGCCAATGCCGACGCCGTGGTGCATGCGGTGATAACGCAGTGAAACCAGCAGGCACAGCTCCCAGATCAAGGGAAAACAGTTCATTACCCATTGCGCTGGCAAGCAGGCCCAATTTCAGGGGCACGAACGGACCGAAACGACGAAGCATGAATACCAACTTGGAAGAATTGTCGGGCAGCGCCATTTTAGCCCGCGGACAATGGCAAAGGGATACCTGCCGCCCTTGTATCTCGCATTCTGCCCGCAGTGAATTTTTCGGAGCCTTGGCGAACTAACACCGCAAGTTCGAAAGACTTTTTTAGAAGCCTCAATGTCTTGCAGGAACGATACATTGACGTATGAAAGGTAGTCGGCCACGGCCGTCACTCTGCACTATTGCTACAATCCGTCTTTCGCCAACTCGATAACAAAGGAAAAACATGTCCACTATCATGACCGCCTCCGGA
>DASVLM010000354.1:0-3768 GCA_036384875.1 Noviherbaspirillum sp. | reverse complement strand
GCCGCCTTGGACGCTGCCGGAAGATCGCCCGGCAAAACGGATCAGAAGCGAAATCTGTCTGAGCCCGCAGGGCGAGTTATTTCGCTTCCCGTTTTACCGGGCAATCTTTCGGGAACCCCGAAGGGGCAGCGGCCCTAGCGGCACCGCGCCAGCCCCATCCCGAGCGCCAGTCCGGCTACCTCAATACGTGCAAAACATCCCCACACAAAAGCACCAAAAAACAAGCGCACCAAAAAAATTGCCAAAGCAAGCAAATGCTTTGGCAAAAACCGGGCGCACGCGAATCGCCGTACAACTCCCCTCAGTGCGCGGCACGCAGCGCACCCGGCATCACAACCTGATTGTCCTCTCCTTCAGATACGGCTCCTCTTCTCGCACTTCACCTCCATCGTATTGATCACCTCACCTTCGGGGCTCACGGTTTCCAGCTGGACGTCGAAACCCCACAGGCGCGCGACATGCTTCAGCACTTCCTCCGCCTGCTGGTTCAGCGGGCGGCGCAGGTACTGCATATGACGCAGCGTCAATGAACGGTGGCCGTGCGTGTCGACCGACCACACCTGGATGTTGGGCTCGCGGTTGCCCAGGTTGTATTGGCCCGCGAGCTGCTCCCTGATATAGCGATAACCCGCCTCGTCGTGAATCGCCGACACCTGCAGCTTGTCCTTTTTGTCGTCGTCCAGTATCGAGAAGAAATGGAAATCCCGGATCAGCTTCGGCGACAGGTATTGCGAGATGAAGCTTTCATCCTTGAAGTTGCGCATCGCAAAGTCGAGCGTCTTCTTCCAGTCGCTGCCCGCAATATCGGGGAACCACTGGCGATCTTCGTCCGTCGGGTCTTCGCACATGCGGCGGATGTCGCGCATCATCGCGAAACCAAGCGCGTACGGATTGATGCCGTTGTAGTACTTGCTCGTGACCGGCGGCTGATAGACCACATTGGTGTGGCTCTGCAGGAACTCCATCATGAAACCGTCGCCGACGATGCCCTCGTCGTACAGCTGGTTCAGGATGGTGTAATGCCAGAAGGTAGCCCAGCCTTCGTTCATCACCTGCGTCTGACGCTGCGGGTAGAAGTACTGCGAGATCTTGCGCACGATGCGCACGATCTCGCGCTGCCACGGCTCCAGGAGCGGCGCGTACTTCTCGATGAAGTAGAGCAGGTTTTCCTGCGGCTCGGCCGGGAAGCGGCGCGGACCTTCTTCCTGCACCGCGACTTCCTTCCTCGGCAGCGTGCGCCACAAATCATTCACCTGCGACTGCAGGTAACGTTCGCGTTCTTCCTGGCGCTCGCGCTCTTCCGCCAGCGACAGCTTGGCAGGGCGCTTGTAGCGGTCCACGCCGTAGTTCTGCAGCGCATGGCAGGAATCGAGCAAGAGTTCCACCGCTTCGATCCCGTAGCGCTGCTCGCAATCCGTGATGTAGTTTTTCGCGAACACCATGTAATCGATGATGGCGTCGGCGTCGGTCCAGGTGCGGAACAGGTAGTTGCCCTTGAAGAAGGAATTGTGGCCGTACGACGCGTGTGCGATCACCAGCGCCTGCATTGTCAGGCTGTTCTCTTCCATCAGGTAGGCGATGCACGGATCGGAGTTGATCACGATCTCGTACGCCAGCCCCATGTGGCCGCGCCTGTAGCTCTTTTCCGTCGCCAGGAAATGCTTGCCGAAGGACCAGTGCGCATACGACACCGGCATGCCGACGGACGCGTAGGCATCCATCATCTGCTCGGCAGTGATGACCTCCAACTGGTTCTGGTAGGTATCGAGCCCGAAGTCTTCCGCGACGCGCTTGATCTCGTCGTGGATCTGTTCGATCAGCTCGAACGTCCATTCGGACTGGTCGGGCAGGCGGAACTTCTTCGCCTTCCTGCTGCGGCCGCTCGTCTTCCTGGTCGGTTTCTTGATGAGTTCGGTCGTCGTCATGTGGGCTGCTTATTTAGGCTGCACTATTTGGGCTGCTTCTTGAACAGTTCGCGGAACACCGGATAGATGTCGGCCGGCGATTCGATCTTCTGCATTGCGAAGTGCGGATGATGATCCGGCACCTGCATGTACTCGTGCCACAGGTTTTGCGGCTCGCCGTCGGTGATTTCGACGTAGGCGTAGTACTGCACCAGCGGCATGATCTTGTCGATCAGCAGTTCGCGGCAAGTGACGGAATCGTTGTCCCAGTTGTCGCCGTCGGAAGCCTGCGCGACATAGACGTTCCAGTCGCCGCTGGAATAGCGTTCGGCAATGATCTTGTGCAGCAGGTGCAGCGCCGAAGACACGACGGTGCCGCCGGATTCGCGCGAGTTGAAGAATTCGTCCTCGTCCACTTCGGTCGCCTGCGTGTGATGGCGGATGAAGACCACCGAAATCTTTTCGTAGGCGCGTTCGAGGAACAGATAGAGCAGGATGAAGAAGCGCTTGGCGGCGTCTTTCTTCGCCTGGTCCATCGAGCCCGAGACGTCCATCACGCAGAACATCACCGCCTGGCTGGTGGGCTTGGGCACCTTGATGCGGTTGCTGTAGCGCAGGTCGATCGGATCGAGGAAGGGAATGCCCCACAGCTTCGCGCGCAGGTGATGGATTTCCTTGCGCAGTGCCTGGATGCGATAGTCGTCTTCCAGGCAGGTCTTCAGCAGCTCGTCCATTTCCGCTTCGGCTTCGCGCAGGCGCTTGCGCGACTTCGCGCCGATGGCGATGCGGCGGCCGATCGCACTGCGCATGGAGCGAAGCACGTGGATGTTGGTCGGCGTACCGGAGATGGTGTAGCCGGCGCGCTGCTGCTTGAACTCCACTAGCGAGGTGAGCTGGGTCTTGACGAGGTTGGGCAGTTCAAGGTCTTCGAAGAAATAGTTCATGAACTCTTCGCGCGTCAGTTCGAACACGAAGTCGTCTTCGGTGGTTTCCTCGCTGTTGCCGGCCTTGCCCTTGCCCGACCCCTGGCCGCCTTTCGGCCGCTGGATCTGGTCGCCCTTCTGGTATTCCTTGTTGCCGGGCCGGACGATGTCCCATACGCCGCCCTGCGCGTGGCCGAAGCTCGGCTCGCCGATATCCTTGACGGGAATGGAAACCTTTTCGCCCTTCTCGACCTCGGTGATCGAGCGGCCCTTGATTGCGCGCTGTACGGCGTCCTTGATCTGGCCCTTGTAGCGGCGCAGAAAGCGCTCGCGATTGCCAGCGGACTTGTTCTTGCCCTGCAGACGCCGGTCGATGAGGTGAGCCAAAATGCCTCCTGATACTTTGTGTGCGGTGTCTCCCTCCCATGCTCGTTGGGAGGGATCCCCTGCCACCGCCGCCGCGCTCCTTGAGTGAGGGGAAAGAGCGCGGCGGTACGGCGCAGGGTTTTACATCATGTGCATCACGACGACTTGCGAACGCGCAGGTACCACTCGCAGAGCAGGCGCACCTGCTTGGCGGTGTAACCCTTGTCCACCATGCGCGAGACGAACTCCTGGTGCTTGTTCGCATCCTCGGCGCTGGCCTTGGCGTTGAAGGAAATCACCGGCAGCAGTTCCTCGGTATTCGAGAACATCTTCTTCTCGATCACCGTGCGCAATTTCTCGTAGCTGGTCCACACCGGGTTCTTGCCGTTGTTCTGCGCGCGGGCGCGCAAGACAAAGTTCACGATCTCGTTGCGGAAGTCCTTCGGATTCGAGATGCCGGCCGGCTTCTCGATCTTTTCCAGCTCGCTGTTGAGCGAATCGCGGTCGAAGCTCTCGCCGGTGTCCGGATCGCGGAACTCCTGGTCCTGGATCCAGAAGTCGGCGAAGGTCACGTA
>DASVLM010000353.1:0-8732 GCA_036384875.1 Noviherbaspirillum sp. | reverse complement strand
GCTTCCCGCTGGCCGAAGGCCGTGTGGACGTGACTGAAGTGGCAGGCAAGCCGGGTGCATACTCAGCGACCGTGTTCCTGCGTCCGCACTTCCAGATGGAAGAACTGACGACATCGATTCGCCTTGTTGCCGAGTTGCCGGCCGCAGCGGGTTGATTTCCGGGTAGTTTTCAACGCATTCGACGAGACCGCGCGCCTGCCTCGCACAATAGGGCGCCTGGTCTTGTCCATCAAATTGGGAGACAGTAATGTCTGACGTATTGATTCTGGATTTGGGTACGACAATCAAGGGCAACTGCCAGATCACCGGCTATGCCGACAAGATCATCGTGCTGTCGTATTCGCACAGCGCATCGATCCCGCTGCAAATGGACTCGTCGAATACCGAGCGCACCGCAGGCCGTCCGTCGTTCTCGGAAATCACCTTTTCCAAGATGTCCGACCTGGCAACCACGGAAATGTACAAGGCCTGCACCCAGGGTACGAAGATCGGCACGGCTACCCTGAATGTGGGCCGCGTGGAAAACGGCAAGTACATGAGCTTCTTCAAGTACGAGTTCACCAATGCCATGATTTCCAGCATCACCACCTCCGGCGGCGGCGGCATTCCGTCGGATACCTTCGCGCTGTCGTTCACCAAGATCAAGTGCGACTACACCCAGCAGCAGTCGGATTCGACCGCGAAGGGTACTGGCACCTGGAACTGGAATCTCGAGACAATGAAGGCCGACTGATAGACGGATGCGACAGGCGGTGTCGAAGACACGCCTCGACGTCCTTGACCACCCTGTCATGAATCCGGGTGGTGAACCCGGATTCATGACAGGGTGGTCAATTCGACAGAGTGTTTCAATATCATGTCAAAAGCTATCACGGCGTCGATTGTTCCTTTGTTTGATCGTCTCAGCGGCTTTGCGCATGCTTCGCAGGATGGCCGGCTTCTGGATGCAGCAGGGCTGCAGCATTCATTGCGGCTCGACCTTGAACGCCTCTTCAATGTGCGCAATGCACTGACGATCGAAGAATACCTGACACGCGAACCCTCCGTGCTCCACTACGGCTTGCCCGACAGCCTGGGACTGTCGCCGCAATCCCAGCTGGACCGGGAAATCTGGGCCAGCGTCCTGCAACGCTGCATCGAACTGTATGAACCCAGGCTGTCCCATGTCCAGGTGACGGTGAAGCCCAATCCGGCAAGACCTTATGGTGCGCAAGCGTCGATTGCCGGCGCAGTGATGCTGGGCCAGCAATTGTGCCGTGTGAATTTTGAAGTTGCGCTGGACCCACGGTCCGCGACAATCGCGACGGCAGCATGATGGTTGCCGATATCACGATCTTGCAGGCGGTACAGGCGCACCCGAGGGATGTACCGTGAACATGCAGGACGATATTCTTGAATACTACCGCCGGGAACTGCTGTACCTGCGCACGCAGTCGGCAGACTTTGCTGCACGTTACCCGAAAGTCGCCCAGCGCCTCGTACTGACCGGCGCGGAATCGCCCGATCCTCATACCGAACGCCTGATCGAGGCGGTTGCATTCCTGACCGCGCGCGTGCATCGCGATCTCGACCGCGACTTCCCCACCGTGGCGGCAGCCATGCTGGACAATCTCTGCCCCAGCCTGACGCAGCCCGTGCCCGCGATGACCGTGGTCCAGATGACGCTCGATTCATCGCAGGGCAAGGTGACCGCGGGCATGCCGGTGGCGCGCGGCACAATGCTGTCGACCACCGCGTCCAGCGGCGAGAATTGCCGGTTCCAGGTCGGCTGGGATACCACCCTGTGGCCGTTGCGCGTTGCCGCCGCCAAACTTGAAGATACCCGCACGTTGCGCCTGGAGATGCAGGCCGATTTTGGTGTCGATGTCGCCGAGCTCGAACTCGACAGCCTGCGGCTGCATCTGTCGGGCGACCTGCTCACCACCATGCCGCTGCATGAGTTGCTCATCAGCGGGCTGGAGCGGATCGAACTGGTCACCGGCACGGGAGCCATTCATCGTTTGAGTCCACGGCAATTGCGCGAGGTCGGTTTCGATGAAGGCGAAGAAGTGCTGCCGCAACCAGCGCACGCGCATCCGGCGTACGGCCTCTTACAGGAATATTTTGCGTTTCCCCGGAAGTTCCAGTTTTTCGACCTGACCGGATTGCGGGGCCTGCTGGGAAGCGGCGAGCAATTTTCGGTGCGTTTCATCTTTAATCGCAGCGCGCGCGTCCTGTCGCTGCTCTCCGCAGACAATTTCCTGCTCGGCTGCGTACCCGTCGTCAACCTGTTCCCGAAAACCAGCGAACCGATCTGGTTCGACCGGCGCCATTACGACTATCTGTTGATCCCCGACTACCAGCGCGACACGGTGACGGAAGTGCATTCCGTGCTCTCTGTCACGGCGTCCGACCCGCGTACGGAGCGCCCCAGCGTGATTCCCTGCGTCTTCGCGGAATCGGACGGCAATGCCGCCGGCGGCAGTCCGATTTTCTGGTCGATGCGGCGCGAAATGAGTTTGCGCCAGGGCATCAGCGGCACCGACGTATTCCTGAGTTTCATCGATCGCAGCAATGTGCGGGCCACGCCGGAAGAGCCGGTCGTCTATGCGCAACTGCTTTGTACCAATCGCATGCTGGCCGAGCAGATTTCTCCCGGCACGCGCTTCTACGGCGACGGCATTTCCACTTCGACCCGCATTCGCACCTTGTATCAGCCCAGCACGCAGCGTCCGCCCGTGATGGCAGCCAAGGCGTTGTGGGCGCTGGTTTCGTTACTGCGGCTGAATCACCGGTCGCTGGTGGATGGCACGACCGGCGTGCAGACCCTGCAGCAAATGCTGATGCTGTTCGCCGGCGACAGCGCGAGGGACCAGGCGCAGGTACGCGGGCTCAAGAGCCTGCACGCCTCGGTGGCTACCGCGAGGCTCGGCACGGATACCTGGCGTGGCCATTGTCGCGGCACCGACATCACGCTCGAATTCGACGCGGAAGCCTTCGTCGGCACTTCCCCGCTGGTGCTGGCCGGCGTATTGTCGCGCTTCTTCGCGCTCTACACGGCGGCGAATTCGTTTGTCCGGCTGTCCGTCAGGCGCGGCGGCGAACCGTGGATGCAGTGGCCTGCAATGAGTGGACGGCAATGTCTGATCTGATCTCCCGGCTGCGGGACAATCCGCATGAATTCGACCTCTTCCAGGCTATCAGCATCCTGGAGCGGAGCGAGCCGGCGCGCGAACCGGTGGGCACCTCGGTCGGCCTCGACGAAGCGGTGCGCCTGGCCGCTCATGTGGACCTGGCATTTGCGCCAAGCGACATCAGCAGCGTGGACGACAGCGTGCAGCCGGGTCCGCCGCTGACGCTCAAGGCCCGCGCATTTTCCCTGGCGGGAGCGCAGGGTTCGCTGCCGATGCCGTTCACCGAACTGATCATGGAGCGCCGCCGCCTGCGCGACCATGCCGGACTGGATTTCCTCGATATTTTCAATCAGCGCGTGCTCGGCTTCCTGTACCGCAGCCGGCGCAAGCATCGACTGGCGCTGAACGCCGGTGACGTCGCCAACGCAGCGCTGGTACGCAGCCTGGATGCGCTGTCCGGATTGGGGCGTGCGGAAGGCGCGCGCGGACCCGGTGGTGAACTGGCGTGGCTGCGGCATGCCGGCGTCCAGGGCGCAGCGCCGCGATCGATGGCTTCGCTGCTTGCCGTCGTGCGCGACCGGCTCGGCGTGCACTTTTCCGGACGCCAGTTTGTCGGCGGCTGGAATGCATTGGCAACCGAAGAACGCGCTTGCCTGCATGACAAGAGGCATTTCCCCGGCATGCAATCCCGGCTGGGCATGGGTGCCTGCCTCGGCTCCCGCGCCTGGGACCAGGGCGCCGGCATGGAACTCTCCACGCCACCCCTCGACGCCGCGACGTTTTCCGCACTGCTGCCGGGCGGCGAAACCAGCGCATTGCTGGGCTGGCTCGTGGCCCGTCATCTGCAACGCGACATACAAGTCGTGGTACGGCTCGACCTGAAGAGCCAGCCCGCAACGCGGCTCGGACAGTCGGAGCCGCTGGCGCCAAGGCTGGGCCTCTCGGCATGGCTTTGCAATCAAGGCGGCACGGGCGCAAGCCGTTCCGCGACGGCGCATGCCAAGGTGCATTACCAGTCGCCACGTTTCATGCTGCAGACGGATTCGGTGCCGCAACACGATGATTCCGCGTCGCCAGAAAGGATTTGATCGTCCATGGAAATCGATATCCGTACCTTGCTCTCGAAGCTCAACCCGGAATGCAAACGGGCGATGGCGGAAGCGGCCGAATTGTGCGTCAAGCAAACCCACTTCAACGTGGAGCTTGAGCATCTGTTATTCAAGCTGATCGAACTTGGTGCGCCCGATCTCAAGCTGCTGCTCGAACGCTTTGAAATCAATACGACTTCGGTCACGACGCAATTGCAGCAGAGCATGGATGGATTCAAGCGCGGGAATGGCCGCACGCCCGCGCTGTCGCCGCACTTCATGCCCTTGTTTCAGGAAGCCTGGCTCCTGAGCTCCATGCTGATCGGCAGCCAGCAGATCCGTTCGGGCACTGTCCTGCTAGCGATGCTGGAAGTCGACAGCCTGCGCGGGCTGCTGATAGAAACAGCACCGGAGCTGCTGAAAATTCCTCGCGGAGACCTCAGGGCGCAATTGCCGGCGCTGCTTGCCGGCTCCGCCGAGGATGGCGGCTTGGGCCAGGCAGTGGCGGCCGGCGGCATGGCGCCGGGCATGTCATCGGGTATCTCGCGCGAATCCGCGGCAGGCCGCATGCCGGAACTGCCGGCCAACCGAAGCGGTGCAACGCCATCGCTGGACCAGTTCACGGTGGACATTACCGCCCTGGCGCGCGAAGGCAAGATCGATCCGATCCGCGGGCGCGATGGGGAAATCCGCCAGATCATCGACATCCTGCTGCGCCGGCGCCAGAACAATCCCATCCTGACCGGGGAAGCCGGTGTCGGCAAAACCGCGGTCGTGGAAGGGTTTGCGCAACGCATCGCGCAAGGCGCCGTACCGCCCGCGCTGGCAAACGTATCGGTTCGCTCGCTGGACCTCGGTCTGCTGCAGGCGGGAGCCGGTGTCAAAGGCGAATTCGAAAACCGTCTGAAGTCGGTGATCGCGGAAGTGCGTGCATCGGCCGCGCCGGTCATCCTGTTTATCGACGAAGCGCACCAGCTGATCGGTGCCGGCGGCGCCGAAGGGCAGGGCGATGCGGCTAACCTGCTCAAGCCGGCGCTGGCGCGCGGCGAACTGCGCACGATTGCCGCCACAACCTGGGCGGAATACAAGAAATATGTGGAACGCGACCCGGCACTGGCGCGCCGTTTCCAGGTAGTGAAAGTTGAAGAGCCGGTGCAGGAAGTTGCTGTCGGCATGTTGCGCGGCATGGTCGCCACGCTGGAAAAACATCACGGCGTCGAGATCCTGGATGAAGCGGTGCTCGATGCCGTGCGGCTGTCTGATCGTTACATCTCCGGCCGGCAGTTGCCCGACAAGGCGATCAGCGTGCTCGATACCGCGTGCGCGCGCGTGGCCATCGGCCAATCCGGTTCGCCGTCCCAGCTCGAAGCGCTGGATCGCGAGATCATGCTGCAGGGCGAAGAACTGCGCATCATGCAGCAGCATCATGCGCGCGGCGAGGACAAGGCTGAAGATATTGCTCGCGTCGGCAAGCAGCTCAAGGCGCTGCGCGAACGGCAGGCCAGGCTGTCGGACAAGCTCTCCGATGAGCGCCATGCGGTGAAGGAAATCCTGGCCTTGCGCCGCGAGATCGCCGCTTCCGTCAACAACGGCGAACAAGCCGATGAAGAAGAACGCGCGTCGCGCGCGGCGCAGTTGCAGCGCTTGCAGAAGGGACTCGAAGCGATCCAGGATGATGAACCGCTGGTGCCGGTGTGCGTCGATTCCAAGATCGTTGCGGATGTGATTTCCGGCTGGACCGGCATCCCCGTCGGCAAAATGCTGGCCGATGAAATCCACACCGTGCTGCACCTGAAGGAGAGGCTCGCGGAACGTGTCGTCGGCCAGGACCAGGCGCTGGATGCCATCGCGCGGCGGGTCAGAACCTTCCGCGCGGAGCTCGATGATCCCGGCAAGCCGGTCGGCGTCTTCATGCTGGTGGGGCCGAGCGGCGTCGGCAAAACCGAGACCGCGTTTGCGCTGGCCGACATGCTCTACGGCGGCGAACGCAACATGGTCACCATCAACATGTCCGAGTTCCAGGAAGCGCATTCGATTTCGAGCCTGAAAGGCGCGCCGCCCGGCTATGTCGGCTATGGCAAGGGCGGCGTGCTGACCGAAGCGGTACGGCGCCGGCCCTATTCGGTCGTGCTGCTCGACGAAATGGAAAAGGCGCATCCGGATGTGCTCGAACTGTTTTTCCAGGTGTTCGACAAAGGCACGATGGAAGACGGCGAAGGCGTTTCCATCGACTTCAAGAACACGCTGATCCTGCTGACGTCGAATGCGGCGCAGGATGTCATCACGCAAGCCTGTGCCAACGGCCGGCGACCGGACGTGGCCGAACTGAATGACCTGTTGCGCCCGGCATTGCTGCGCCAATTCAGCCCGGCATTCCTGGGGCGGCTGGTCCTGGTTCCGTATTATCCGCTGGGCGATTGGCAAATCCGCAACATCGTCGACCTCAAGCTGGAAAAGCTCGCGCAGCGTTTCGCTGAAAACCACAACGCCAGGTTCACCTGGGATGACGAGGTGAGCGAACTGGTCACGGCGCGCTGCACCGAAGTCGACAGCGGTGCCCGTAACATCGACTTCATCCTGACCCAGACGGTGCTGCCGCAAATTTCTTCACTGGTGCTGGAACGGATATCGATGCTCCAGCCGTTTTCAGCCATTCGCATGCGCGTCGGCGCGGACCAGCAGTTCGCATACGATTTCCAGGATAGCGCGCTGGGCGGGCAGGCATGAGAACCGGCTTCACGCAATCGGGCAGTCTGCTGTCGGTCACGTCCCCGCTGGGGACGGACGCCCTGTTGCTCGATGCGATGGAAGGCAGCGAAGGCATTTCCGAACTGTTCAAGTTCAACCTGCATATGCGCTCGGACCAGATCAGCCTGAGCGCGACGCAGATCGTCGGCAAGGCCGTCACCGTCAAGATGGCGATCCAGGGCGGCAGCACCCGCTACATCACCGGCATCGTGTCGCGTTTCATCCAGAGCGGCTTCAATCGCGATTTCGCCAGTTACGAGGCGGAACTGGTGCCGAAACTCTGGCTGCTGACGCTGTCGCGCGATCGCAAAATCTACCAGACCAAATCCGTTGCCGACATCATCAAGGCTGTGCTGACCGACTTCGGCATCACCTTCGAAGACAAGCTGACGCAGACCTACAGTGCACTCGACTATTGCGTCCAGTACGATGAAACCGCGTTCGATTTCATCTCGCGCCTGATGGAGCAGGCCGGCATTTTCTATTTCTTCACCTTCACCAGCAGCGGCCACACCATGGTGCTGGGCGATGCGACATCGAACTTCGCAAGTTGCACCGGTGCGGATACGGTGCGCTTCTTTCCCGAGACCGGCCTGGAGAATGCGATCGATACCGTGTCGCGATTCGCTTATGAAAGCGGCATTGCGCTGAAGAAGGCCACGGTCAATGACTACGACTTCGTGCAGCCGAGCACCTCGCTGGAAGGCACGCATAGCGGTTCTGCCGGGGAAGGCGCCGTCTACGAATTCGCCACCGGCCATGCCGCGGTGGCTGCGGGCACCGCGATTGCCAAGCTGCGCGTGGAGGCCAGCCAGGTTGCGGCGGAAATCCTGCGCGGCGACAGTTTCTGCTATCCGTTTACCGCCGGCGCAAAGTTCACGCTCAAGGATCATTTCGTGACGAGCCTGAATGCGGCATACGTGCTGCGGCGGGTGCACCACACCGCGCAGGATGAGATGTACACCAATTCTTTCGAGGCATTCCCGGCCACCGTGCCTTTCCGGCCGCCGGTGCAGACTCCCCGGCCGCGTGCCGTCGGATGCGAGACCGCGCTGGTGGTCGGCCCCAGCGGCGAGGAAATCTGGACGGACAAGCATGGCCGGATCAAGGTGCAATTCCCGTGGGACCGCGACGGCGCCAAGGACGACAAGAGTTCTCCCTGGATCAGGGTTGCCCAATCCGCCGCAGGCAAAGGCTTCGGCGCCTTGTTCCTGCCTCGCGTGGGGCACGAGGTCGTGATCACCTACCTGAACGGCGACCCCGAACGGCCGCTGGTCACCGGCTGCGTGTACAACGGGGAAAACGCTACACCGGTCACCTTGCCGGCCAACCAGACCCAGACGGTGATGCGCACCCGCTCGTCCAAGCAGGGTACGGAAGGCAATGAACTGCGCTTTGAAGACAAGAAGGATTCGGAGCAGCTGTACATGCATGCCCAGAAGGACATGCTGGTCGAAATCGAAAATGCCCTCACCACGACGGTGAAGAAAGGCGCGGAAACCCATACGCTGGAAGAAGGCGACCGTACCGTCGAACTGAAGAAGGGCAAGGAAACGCACAAGGTCAAGGGCACGCGCACGCTGGAAGTGACCGGCGACGAAACGCGCACCAACTCGGCCAAGTTCACGCATAGCGTCACCGGCGACTACAAGCTGACGATCGACGGCAAGCTGACCATCGAGGCGACCGGCGGCATCACCATCAAGTCGGGGGCGACCTTTGCGCAGGAAGCGCAGACTTCGCTCACCATCAAGGCAGGAACGGCGCTTTCGGCCAAGGCGGG
>DASVLM010000352.1:0-5200 GCA_036384875.1 Noviherbaspirillum sp. | reverse complement strand
CTTCGATTTCGTTGTCGAAGTGGCCGATGTTGCAGACGATGGCCTGGTCCTTCATCTTCTTCATGTGCTCATGCGTGATTACATGGTAGTTGCCCGTCGCGGTGACGAAGATGTCGCCGTGCTCGGCAGCGTAGTCCATGGTGACGACGCGATAACCTTCCATCGCGGCCTGCAGTGCGCAGATCGGATCGATCTCGGTGACCCACACTTGTGCCGACAGCGCGCGCAGCGCCTGCGCCGAGCCTTTACCCACGTCGCCGTAGCCGCAAACCACGGCGATCTTGCCGGCGACCATGACGTCGGTCGCGCGCTTGATGCCATCGACCAGTGATTCGCGGCAGCCGTAGAGGTTGTCGAACTTGGACTTGGTGACGGAGTCGTTGACGTTGATCGCCGGGAATGCCAGCTTGCCTTCCTTGTGCATCTGGTACAGGCGATGCACGCCGGTAGTGGTCTCTTCCGTCACGCCCTTGATTTCCTTCAGGCGGGTCGAGTACCAGGCTGGGTCGACGGCGAGCTTCTTCTTGATCGAGTTGAACAGGCAGACGGCTTCCTCGGAATCCGGGTTGGCGAGCACGGTCGGATCCTTCTCTGCGCGGGTGCCGAGGTGCAGCAGCAGAGTGGCATCGCCGCCATCGTCGAGGATCATGTTGGAATAGCCGCCATCGGTCCATTCGAAGATGCGGTGGGTGAAGTCCCAGTATTCATCGAGGGACTCGCCCTTGAAAGCGAACACCGGCGTGCCGTTGGCGGCAATCGCGGCGGCGGCGTGGTCTTGCGTGGAGTAGATGTTGCAGGAGGCCCAACGGACCTTCGCGCCCAGCGCTTCCAGTGTCTGGATCAGCACGGCGGTCTGGATGGTCATGTGCAGCGAACCGGTGATGCGCGCGCCCTTGAGCGGCTGCGATGCGGCGAACTCTTCGCGGATCGCCATCAGGCCGGGCATTTCGGTTTCGGCGATCTTGATTTCCTTGCGGCCCCAGTCGGCGAGCGACAGGTCGGCAACGAAAAAGTCTTGGGAATCTTGAGATTGGGTATTCGAGATAACGGCGCTCATCACGCCCTCCTTTCCTGTAAAGATAGAAAAAAGTTCGTGAGCGCCGTTGCGATATTGATAATCCAAGCCTGACACGGCAATGAACACACCGTGCTGCAACGCTCCTTGGAGGTGGCCATTATACCGCAGTAAAGTCGCTGGTCAGGAGGGTTTCCTGCCAACCAAAGCTCAACGCTTCAGCGAGGTCTTTTTCGTTGTTGCCTCGGCTTGCTGTTGCTTGTTGGGCACATTGCGGTCGATCCAGCTGACCATGTCCAGCCAGATCCGCCTTACCTCATCCCGCGGCGGCATCTTCAGCGAATGCGGCAACTCGATGGTGATGACCGGAACATTCTTGTGCAGTCCGCCGTAATTGCCGAGCGAGCCGGGATAGACGCCGACACGATTGAAATACAGCCGGCCGAATCGCTGGGGTGCCGGCGCTGGACCATCGAAGTCCAGCACGCCGAAAGGCGCATGTACCGACACCACCACATGCGGATGGAAGCGCGCGATTTCCTCGTCCAGCCAGCGCGTTTCCGGTTCCGAAAGCGGGGCCTTTCCCGGAAAGCGCCGCGGGTCCTTGCCGGTAACGCGAACCCAGTATTTCGCCGCATCCTTTTGCCAATCGGGCGTCGGGAAATTGCGGTTCAGATCCACGCCGTTGGCATTGACGCGCTGCGGTCTCGCGGCCAGCAAGCCGTCCGGATTCATTACCGGCACAACATGCCACTGGAACTGCTGCGCGGTCCCTGTCTGCATCCATTGCATCCATTCGAACACGATGGCAGCAGCGGTCAGCTCATCGCCATGAATACCGCCCAGCAATAGAACGCGCACCGTTTCCTTGCCGGGTTTGCCGGGCGAAACGCTGCGCATCAGGATGGGAAAACCCCTGCGAGATACTGCGCCAGTGGGTTGCAATCCACTTTGCTGGCAGGTTGCGGCAGAAATGCCCGGAAGCCGCGGCGACAGGCGCTTGCACCAGTCGGCATGCGGCGAAGCAGAAGTTGGAGCAGCGGCGAAGGAAGGCTGGCAGGCGAGGAAAGAACAGCCTGCCAGTATTGCAACACTTGTGGCGGTACAGCGTAGAAACTTTAACATCGAATTCTTCTCTTGCCGCTCCCGCCGCATGACGCCTTTACAAACCGGCCGCTGCGCGCAGCGCGGCAACCTTGTCGGTACGCTCCCAGCTGAACTCCGGCTCCTCGCGGCCGAAGTGGCCATATGCGGCGGTCTTGCCGTAGATCGGGCGCAGCAGGTCCAGCATCTGGATGATGCCGCGCGGACGCAGGTCGAACAGTTCGTTGACCAGCGCGGCGATCTTCTCGTCGGAAATCACGCCGGTGCCCTCAGTGTACACCGTGACGTTCATCGGACGCGCAACGCCGATCGCGTACGCCACCTGGATCTGGCACTGGCGCGCCAGGCCGGCGGCGACGATGTTCTTCGCGACGTAACGCGCAGCGTATGCGGCCGAGCGGTCAACCTTGGTCGGGTCCTTGCCGGAGAACGCACCGCCGCCGTGCGGGCAGGCGCCGCCGTAGGTGTCGACGATGATCTTGCGGCCGGCCAAGCCGCAGTCGCCCTGCGGGCCGCCGATGACGAAGCGGCCGGTCGGGTTGATCAGGTACTTGGTGTCCTTCAGCCATTCCTTCGGCAGCACCGGCTTGATGATCTCTTCGATCACGGCTTCGGTGAACTCCGGCTTCATCTTGGCACCGTCGCTCATTTCCGGGCTGTGCTGGCTGGACAGCACCACGGTATCGATGGAATGCGGCTTGCCGTCGACATAACGCATCGTGACCTGGCTCTTGGCATCCGGACGCAGGAACGGCAGGCGGCCGTCCTTGCGCAGTTGCGCCTGGCGCTCGACGAGGCGGTGCGCGTAGTAGATCGGTGCAGGCATCAGTTCCGGCGTCTCGTCGCAGGCGTAACCAAACATCAGGCCCTGGTCGCCGGCGCCGGTGTTCAGGTAATCGTCGCTGGCGTGGTCGACGCCCTGGGCGATGTCGTTGGACTGCTTGTCATAGGCGACCAGTACGGCGCAACCCTTGTAGTCGATGCCGTACTCGGTGTTGTCGTAGCCGATGCGCTTGATGGTGTCGCGCGCGACCTCGATGTAGTCGACGTGGGCATTCGTCGTGATCTCGCCCGCCAGCACCACCAGGCCGGTATTGCACAGCGTTTCGGCGGCCACACGCGAACGCGGGTCCTGCGTGAAGATTGCGTCGAGAATTGCGTCGGAAATCTGGTCGGCGACTTTATCCGGGTGACCTTCGGATACCGACTCTGAGGTGAAGAGGAAATCGTTTGCCATCGCAAGCTCCTGTTGATTGTTGTCGACCTTGTCGCGGCCAACTCGAGCCTGCGACGCTTTAGCGAAATTTATAGGCCGCCTCGCAAGTTGTCTGATTAACTCGGCGGTTGCAACGCCCGTCGTGCGGCACGTCACTGATGTGATATTTTACGCCTCTCGAAAAAAATCACAAATTTTCTCGCCGGCCTTCTTGATGCTTGTCACTTTATTCCGACTGTTGTCGGGGCTGCCCCTGCCGGTCTTGCATGCGATGGGAGCCGCGCTCGGCTGGCTGGTCTACCTGGCATCGCCTTCCTACCGCCGCAGGATGAAGGACAACATCACCCGCGCCGGCTTTGCATCTTCCCTGCGGCAAGCGATTGCCGAAAGCGGCAAGAGCATCCTCGAACTGCCTTTCGTCTGGTGCGCCGACCAGCAGCGCGTGCTGCGCAGCGTGACTCTCGAAAACTGGAATGTCGTGCAGCAAGTGCTCGATGCAGGTCATGGCGCCGTTTTTCTGACACCGCATCTCGGCTGCTTCGAACTCACCGCGCAGGTGGTCGCTGCCAACATCCCGGTTCCAGTCACTGTGTTGTATCGTCCGCCGCGCAAGGCAGTGTTGCGACCGCTGATCGAAGGCGCGCGCGCCCGCCACAACATGAATCTTGCGCCGGCCAGCCTGTCCGGCGTGCGCACGCTGCTCAAGGCATTGAAGAGCGGACGCCTGACCGGTCTGCTGCCGGACCAGGTGCCGCAGAACGGCGAAGGCGTATGGGCCGACTTCTTCGGCAAGCCGGCCTACACCATGACCTTGCCGGCAAAACTCCATGCAATGTCCGGCGCGCCCATCGTGCTGACTTACGCCGAACGCAAACCGCGCGGCCAAGGTTTCATCCTGCGCTTCATGTGTTTCGACGCACCGCTGGGCGACACGCCCGAACAGCAGGCGCGCGCCATCAACCTCGCGATGGAACAACTGATCGCGCGCTGCCCGGCGCAATACTTCTGGAGCTACAACCGCTACAAGACGCCGGCCGGCGTACAGGCGCCGCACACGCAACCGGAGGCGACATGAGACTGCTGCTCGCCGTGATGTGGCTGCTGCACTGGCTGCCGCTGTCCGTGCTCGGACGCATCGGCGAGGGCATCGGCTCGCTGCTGTTCCTGACGGTCCGCTCGCGCCGCCGCATCGCCTTGACCAATCTTCGCCTCTGCATGCCCGAGCTGTCGGAAGCGGAACGAACCGCGATGGCAAAGCGTCATTTCCAAGCCTATGCGCGCAGCGTGCTGGAGCGCGGCGTACTGTGGTGGGCGCCCGAGTCGCGCCTGAAACGATTGATTCGCGTGGAGCCGGCCGTGCCGCTGGATGCCATCGCATCCGGCCCGACCATCCTGCTCTGTCCGCATTTCGTCTGCCTCGACGTGGCGGGCGTGGCGGTCATGCTGGAGTCGTCGCTGTGTTCGATCTATACGCAGCAGCGCAACAAGGCGTTCGATGCCGCGCTGCGCAAGGGGCGCTCGCGCTTTCGTCCTGTGAAGCTGTTTTCGCGCGCTGACGGCGTGAAACCCATCATTCGCGGCATGCGCGACGGACTGCCCTATTTCATGCTGCCCGATATGGACTTCGGTGCGAAGGATGCCGAATTCGTTCCCTTCTTCAGTATCAACGCCGCCACGCTTACCGCGCCGGCCCGCATCGCTGCCGCAACGGGAGCGAAAGTCATCCCCGTTATCGCCACCTTCTTGCCGGATTATCAAGGCTGGAAAGTGAAGTTCTACCCGCCATGGGACAACTATCCGGGCGACGACATCGCGCAAGCCACGCGCCGCATGAATGCCTTCATCGAGGAGCGCGTGCGCGAAGC
>DASVLM010000351.1:0-8256 GCA_036384875.1 Noviherbaspirillum sp. | reverse complement strand
GCCCTTGCGCATTTCCTCTTCCTTGCGGAAGCGGACCTGCGTGGAGATATCCGGACGGCTGACGCCGAAGGTGCCGGACTCGCCGCAGCAGCGTTCGTTCTTCTCGACCTTGTGGCCGTCGGCGGTGGTGATCAGCGCATTCACCGTCTTCATCGCATCCTGCTGCTTCATCGGCGTATGGCAGGGCTCGTGATACATGTAGCGCACGCCGCCCACGCCTTCCAGCTTCACACCCTTTTCCAGCAGGTATTCGTGGATGTCGATAATCCGGCAGCCCGGGAAGATTTTCTCGAATTCATAGCTCTGCAGCTGGTCGTAGCAGGTGCCGCACGACACTACGACTGTCTTGATGTCGAGGTAGTTCAGCGTGTTGGCAACACGATGGAACAGCACGCGGTTGTCCGTCATCATCTTCTCGGCCTTGTCGTACTGGCCGGTGCCGCGCTGCGGATAGCCGCAGCACAGGTAGCCCGGCGGCAGCACGGTCTGCACGCCGACATGCCACAGCATTGCCTGCGTCGCGAGGCCGACTTGCGAGAACAGGCGCTCGGAACCGCAGCCCGGGAAGTAGAACACCGCTTCGGTATCCGCGGTGGTCTTCTGCGGGTCGCGGATGATCGGCACGACCTTGTCGTCTTCGATGTCGAGCAGCGCACGCGCCGTCTTCTTCGGCAGATTGCCCGGCATCTTCTTGTTGACGAAGTGGATCACCTGTTCCTTCACCGGCGGTTTGCCGTGCGTCGCAGGCGGTGCCTTGGTCTGCTTCTTCGCGAACTTCTTCAGCACGTCATTGGCGAGACGCTGCGCCTTGAAACCGAGGCCGGTCATCGCCGCACGGGTGGCGTTGATGGTTGCCGGGTCAGTCGCGTTCAGGAAGAACATCGCGGCGGCGGTGCCGGGGTTGAAGGACTTCTTGTCCATCTTGCGCAGCAGGTTGCGCATGTTCATCGAGACGTCGCCGAAGTCGATGTCGACCGGGCACGGCGTCACGCACTTGTGGCAGACGGTGCAGTGGTCGGCGACATCTTCGAATTCTTCCCAATGCTTGATCGACACGCCGCGGCGAGTCTGCTCTTCATACAGGAAGGCTTCGACCAGCAGCGAGGTGGCGAGGATCTTGTTGCGCGGCGAGTACAACAGGTTGGCGCGCGGCACGTGCGTCGCGCACACCGGCTTGCACTTGCCGCAGCGCAGGCAGTCCTTGACGCTGTTGGCGATCGCGCCGATGTCGCTCTGCTGCATGATCAGCGATTCGTGGCCCATGAGGCCGAACGACGGCGTGTAGGCATTGCGCAGGTCGGCCGGCATCGTCGGATCGTTCAGCAGCTTGCCCTTGTTGAAGCGACCTTCCGGGTCGACGCGCTTCTTGTAGTCGCGGAAGTCGCCGATCTCTTCTTCGGTCAGGAATTCCAGCTTGGTGATGCCGATGCCGTGCTCGCCCGAGATCACGCCGTTCAACGAACGCGCAAGCACCATGATGCGCGCGACGGCCGCATGCGCGTCCTGCAGCATCTGGTAGTGATCGGAGTTGACCGGGATGTTGGTATGGACGTTGCCGTCGCCCGCGTGCATGTGCAGCGCGACGAACACGCGCCCGCGCAGCACGCGCTTGTGAATGGCCGAGCATTCGTCGAGGATGAGCTTGAACGCAGCGCCGTTGAAGATCTGGCGCAGTTGCGCGCGCACTTCGTTCTTCCAGGACACGCGAATGGTGCGGTCCTGCACGACGTGGAATACATTTGCATCCACCTGGCGCGCCAGGCGCTCGTCCAGCCAGGTGGTCGACACGCCAAGCGACGCGAGTTCATCGCGCGCATCGTGGAGCGGCTTGTCGAGATTGGCCAGCAGATAAGACCAGCGTGCTTGCGTGGCGTCCAGCATTTGCTGCGCTTGCGCAACGCGGTCGCCAAGCAGTTCCGCCGGCGGGATGTCGTTCGCGTCCGCATCTTCGCTCTTGCCGAGCGGCAGATGGCTGTTTGCGAAGAAGGTCCGCAACTCGGCCAGCAATTGCAGCTTGTTCTTGATCGAGAGTTCGATGTTGATGCGCTCGATGCCGTCGGTGTACTCGCCCATGCGGTCGAGCGGAATCACCACGTCTTCATTGATCTTGAACGCATTGGTGTGCTTGGCGATCGCCGCCGTGCGGGCGCGGTCCAGCCAGAACTTCTTGCGCGTTTCCGGGCTGACGGCGACGAAGCCTTCGCCGACACGGGTGTTGGCCATGCGGATCACTTCCGATGCCGCACGCGCCACCGCTTCCTCGTCGTCGCCGACGATGTCGCCGAACAGCGCCATCTTGGGCAGCACGCCGCGCTTGGACTTGGTGGCATAGCCGACCGCGCGCAGGTAGCGCTCATCGAGGTGTTCGAGGCCGGCGAGAATGGCGCCGCCCTTCTTCGTTTCAGCGTCGAGGTAATCCTTGATTTCGACGATCGACGGGATTGCGTCCCGCGCCTGGCCGAAGAATTCGAGGCAGACGGTGCGCGTGTGCTTCGGCATCTTGTGCAGGATCCAGCGCGCCGAGGTGATCAAACCGTCGGTGCCTTCCTTCTGCACGCCGGGCAGGCCGGCGAGGAACTTGTCCGTCACATCCTTGCCAAGGCCTTCCTTGCGGAAGCGGCGGCCTTCGATTTCGAGGTATTCGGTCTTGAACGGCGCGCCGGCCTTGCTGCCCTTCTCGGCAGGATGCGTCCATTCGAGCTTGAACCTTGCCACCGGCGCGTCGTGGATCTTGCCGAGGTTGTGGCCGATGCGGGTGACTTCCAGCCAGTCGCCGTTCGGGTCGACCATGCGCCAGCTGGCGAGGTTGTCGAGCGCGGTACCCCACAGCACGGCTTTCTTGCCGCCGGCATTCATGGCGATGTTGCCGCCGATGCAGGAGGCCTCAGCCGAAGTCGGATCGACAGCGAACACGAAGCCGGCCTTTTCTGCGGCGTCCGAGACGCGCTTGGTGACCACGCCGGCGCCCGAGTAGATCGTGGCGTACGGACGGTCGACTTCCGGCAGGGTCGTCATTTCGACTGTGCCGAGCTGTTCCAGCTTTTCGGTGTTGATCACGGCCGACATCGGCGTCAGCGGAACCGCGCCGCCGGTGTAACCGGTGCCGCCTCCGCGCGGAATGATGGTCAGGCCGAGTTCGATGCACGCCTTCACCAGGCCGGCGATCTCATCCTCAGTGTCGGGCGTGAGCACGACGAAGGGGTATTCCACACGCCAGTCGGTGGCATCGGTCACATGCGAGACGCGCGACAGTCCATCGAACTTGATGTTGTCCTTGGCGGTATAGCGACCCAGCGTGCGTGTGGCGCGCTTGCGCAGATCCCAGGTCTGGCGGAATTCCTCGGCGAAGTCGGCCACCGCCTTGCGTGCAGCCTTGACCAGCACTTCAACATTGGCGCTGCGGCGGCGCGAGTGGGCATCGGACGCCGACTCATCGGCGCTCAGCCTGCGCTTCTCGACCTCATTCAGGCGATGCTGGAGCGCATCGATCAGCGCCGCGCGGCGCTTCGGATTCTCCAGCATGTCGTCCTGCAGGTACGGGTTGCGGCGAACGACCCAGATGTCGCCGAGGACCTCGTACAGCATGCGGGCGGAACGACCGGTCTGGCGTTCGCTGCGCAGCTCGTCGAGAATCGCCCAGGACTCTTCGCCCAGGAGCCGCATCACGATTTCGCGATCGGAGAACGAGGTGTAGTTGTACGGAATTTCACGCAAGCGCGTGGGGACGGCGCCGGCGGGCGCATCGGCAAGAAGTGCCTGAATGTGTGCGGGGGCGTTCATCAGATGTGCAAGACAGACCCTTAAAAACGCATTTTAGCGTATTGCAATGCACAGAGCGCCAACATCCTTACTTTCCCTAGGGTTGGTGCTCGCTGCGAGAGTGACGGTGGCGTGCTGAAGCGGGACGGGACTTCGGGTTTTCAAAGACGATTGCCGGCAAAGCCGCCGCCCCAGGCGCTCGTTGCCAAAAAAATATGCCGTAGACAGGCCTTGCCGGTCTTCTCGTGCGGTAAAAACGGATCAGAACATGTTGACAAGACTGCGCCAGAAACCATCCGGCACGTAGAGCAAAGCCCAGGTTATGACGAGGTAGCGCAGGAACTTGCCTATTGCCATGTAAAACACGCAAGGCCAGAACGGCAGTTTCAGCCAGCCGCCGACTGTGCAGATGGGGTCGCCTATCCCCGGCAGCCAGGCCAGCAGCATGGTCTTGGCACCGAAACGTTGCAGCCAGGCGAACCAGCGCGTCTCCCGCTCGCGCGCAAATGCCTGCTTCGCGCCGTAGCCCATCCAGTAATCGATCATGCCGCCCAGCGTATTGCCGAGCGTGGCGACCAGGATCACCGGCCAGAACAATGCCTCATTCGCTTTCGCCACTGCAAAGACGGCCGGCTCCGAACCCAGCGGCAGGAGCGTTGCGGAAACGGTGCTGATGACGAACACCGACGTCAACCCGACATCGGGAGCGGCGACAACGGACAGCAGCCAGCGGATTGCGGATTCGATCATCGATGAAGTACGCGCCGAGCGGACCGGCCATACCGGACATATGGTTCCGCAACGAAATGATGCCAAGGCCGTCCATTATAATGTCCGGCTCACCCGCAGCTCCCTGCCGAAACGAACCGCAGCTCATGACTACCGATTACCTGAAGAAGATCCTCAACGCGCGCGTCTACGATGTCGCCGTCGAAACGCCGCTCGAATTCGCTCCCACCCTGTCCGCACGCATGGACAACAGGATTTACCTCAAGCGCGAGGACATGCAGAGCGTGTTCAGCTTCAAGCTGCGCGGAGCTTATAACAAGATGGCGCACCTGACGCCCGCGCAGCTCAAGCGCGGCGTGATTTGCGCCTCAGCCGGCAATCATGCACAAGGCGTCGCCTTGAGTGCGAAAAAGCTGGGCTGCCGTGCCCTCATTGTGATGCCGACCACCACGCCGCCGGTGAAGATCGAAGCGGTGCGCGCGCGCGGCGGCGAAGTCGTGCTGTTCGGCGATTCCTTCACCGATGCCTACAACCATGCGCTGACGCTGGAAAAGAAGCTCAAGCTGACCTTCGTCCATCCCTTCGACGATCCCTACGTGATCGCCGGCCAGGGCACCATCGGCATGGAAATCCTGCGCCAGCATGCCGAACCGATCGACGCGATTTTCTGCGCCATCGGCGGCGGCGGGCTGATTGCCGGCGTTGCCACGTTCATCAAGGCGGTCCGCCCCGACATCAAGGTGATCGGCGTGCAGACTACCGATTCCGACGCGATGGCGCGCAGCCTCAAGGCCGGCCGCCGCGTCACCCTGACCGATGTCGGTCTCTTCTCCGACGGCACTGCGGTCAAGCTCGCCGGCGAGGAAACCTTCCGCCTGGCCAAGCAATATGTAGACGACGTTATCTTGGTCGATACCGACGAAGTGTGCGCGGCGATCAAGGACGTGTTCCAGGACACGCGCAGCATCCTCGAACCCGCCGGTGCGCTCGCAGTCGCGGGCGCCAAGGTGTATGCGGAACGGCTCAAGGCCGGCAAGAAGCCGGCCAGCGGAAAAACGCTGGTGGCAGTGACCAGTGGCGCGAACATGAACTTCGACCGCCTGCGCTTCGTGGCCGAGATGGCCGAGGTCGGCGAATCGCGCGAAGCCGTCTTTGCGGTGACCATCCCGGAAGAGCGCGGCAGTTTCAAGCGCTTCTGCGAGCTGGTCGGTCCGCGTAACGTTACCGAATTCAACTACCGCATCAGCGACGCCAAGTTGGCGCACGTCTTCGTCGGCATCCAGATTTCCAGCCGGGAGGAATCGGGCAAGATCAGCAAGAACTTCGAGAAGCACGGCTTCAAGACGCTGGACCTCACGCATGACGAACTTGCCAAGCTGCATGTGCGGCATCTCGTCGGCGGCAAGAGTCCGCTGGCGCACGACGAACTCCTCTATCGCTTCGAGTTCCCGGAACGCCCGGGCGCGCTGATGCGCTTCCTCGACAGCATGTCGCCGAACTGGAACATCAGCCTCTTCCATTACCGCAACCAGGGCGGCGACGTCGGCCGCATCCTGGTCGGACTGCAGGTGCCGAAGAAGGAGATGAAGGAGTTCCGCGCCTTCCAGGCAACACTGGGTTACCGCTACTGGGACGAAACGGAAAACCCGGCTTACAAGCTGTTCCTGTAAGCGCATCGACAATAACAAGGAGGAGAACGGATGGACACAACCGCTGCTGCGCGCCCGATCGGGCAATACCGCTATTACGACTTCGTGATGGCCGCCTTCGTCTGCGTGCTGCTGTGCTCGAACATGATCGGGGCGGCGAAGGCAGCCGAAGTCACGCTGCCGCTGCTCGGCACAGTGACCTTCGGCGCCGGCGTACTGTTCTTCCCGGTGTCGTATATCTTCGGCGACATCCTCACCGAAGTTTACGGTTATGGCCGCGACCGCCGCGTGATCTGGGCCGGTTTCGGCGCGCTGGCATTCGCCTCCGTCATGTCGGTGGTGGTGCTGTCGCTCAAGCCGGCGGCCGATCCGTTCAACACCGAATACCAGAAGCATCTCGAAGGCGTGTTCGGCAACACGCCGCGCATCATGATGGCTTCGATGCTGGCGTTCTGGAGCGGCAGCTTCGCCAACAGTTATGTGCTGGCGAAGATGAAGATCTGGACCGGCGGCAAGTGGCTGTGGACACGCACCATCGGCTCGACGCTGGTCGGCGAACTCGTCGACTCCAGCCTGTTCTACGTGATCGCCTTCTACGGCATCTGGCCCGACCAGCAAGTGGTCAGCGTGGCGATCGCGCAGTACTTCCTGAAGACCGGCTGGGAAGTCGTGATGACACCGGTGACCTACAAGGTCGTCAATTTCCTCAAGCGCAAGGAACACGAAGACTTTTACGACCGCAATACCAATTTCAACCCGTTCCGGCTGAAGTCCTGATTTACCTGGCATGTCGAACCGGCAAACCCGGTTCGCTGTCGCATTGAATTTGAAAGGCGGTGCAAATCGCACCGCGTAGAACCATGACCACATCCAATCTACCGGAAGCGTCGCCGCTGGGAAAGCCGGCCGCCTACCAGACCGAATACACGCCCTCCCTGCTCTTTCCCATCCCGCGCCAACCCAAGCGCGACGAAATCGGTGTAAGCGGCACGCTGCCTTTCTTTGGCGTCGACATCTGGAATGCTTATGAGCTGTCGTGGCTGAACCTGCGCGGCAAGCCGCAAGTGGCCATTGCCACGTTTACCGTGCCGGCCGATTCGCCGAACATCATCGAGTCGAAGTCGTTCAAGCTGTACCTGAATTCTTTCAACCAAACGAAGCTCGCCGGCCCCGATGCGCTGGCGGAACTGCTGCGCGCCGACCTTTCCGCCGGTTTCGGATCGCCCGTGCAAGTGAAGCTGACCATGCCGGAGTCCTTCGGCTCAATGCAAATGGGCGAACTTGAAGGCCTGCTGCTGGACCGCCTCGACATCGAGGTCGACAGCTACAAGCCGGACGCGTCCCTGCTGCAGGCGAATCACCAGGAATCGATCGTGGAGGAAACACTGGTGTCGCACCTGCTGAAGTCCAACTGCCTCGTGACCGGCCAGCCCGACTGGGGCAGCGTGCAAATCCATTACGTCGGCCCGCAGATCGACCAGGAGCGGCTGCTGCAATACCTGATCGGCTTCCGCGAGCACAATGAATTCCACGAACAATGCGTCGAGCGCATCTTCATGGACATCCTGCGTCAGTGCCGCCCGCAGACGCTATCGGTGTATGCGCGCTACACGCGGCGCGGCGGCCTGGACATCAATCCCTGGCGCACCAACTTCACCACGGGGCAGCGGCCGTCGAACCTGCGCAATGCCCGGCAGTAAATGCAAAGCCAAATAAAACCATTCCGCAACGAAACTTAATTCGTGGAAAAACGGACTAAACTGAAGACGAAGGCTCGCCGCCGCTTTTGTATCGGCCCGCTATTGGCATAACAACACTTCCTGAGTTCACGCAAGGCGGAGCAGCAACACGGTTCTATTCTGTGTCACTACACAGCTTGAAAAGAAGCCTATAATTCGACTCGATCGCACGGATTGTGCACTGCATCATCATTGCAACATGACTAACTTGGCAAAAATCCTGTCGGTAAAGAACGTTGTGCTGGACCTTGAAGTGTCCAGCAAGAAACGAGCATTTGAACAGGCGGGATTGATTTTCGAGAACAATTGCGGCATCGCGCGCTCGGTCGTCTCCGACAACCTGTTTGCCCGCGAACGCCTCGGTTCCACCGGCCTGGGCC
>DASVLM010000350.1:0-2256 GCA_036384875.1 Noviherbaspirillum sp. | reverse complement strand
ACGCGGAATGGCGGTGCGCAGCGTCCACCCTACCGAAGGCGAATACTGGGCCACCGGCCCCGCCGTGAAATTCCGCGAGTGATGCAACATGCCGGCAACATCAACAGAACGCTTCCCTATCCTGCAGACAGAACGCCTGCGACTGCGGGAAATCACCGTTGCGGATGCGCCCGCTCTCTTCGCCATCCATTCGGATGCATCGTGGATGCAGTGGTACGGCGTCGACCCGCTGGTCGATCTGTCCCAGGCGGAGCAACTGGCCGAACTTTTTGCAAGCTGGTTTGCTGCACGCACCGGATTCCGTTGGGGTATCGAGCGCTTGTCCGACCGGCGGCTCGTCGGCACTTGCGGCCTGTTCCGGTGGAACAAGAGCTGGCACAACTGCGTGATCGGCTACGAGATCGCGCGCGACTGCAGCGGTAACGCCTATATGCGCGAAGCGCTGGCGCCCGTGCTGGATTTCGGCTTCAGCGAGATGGCGTTACACCGCATACAAGCCGAAACGCACCCGCAGAACGCCGCTTCCATCCGCCTTGCGCAGAGCCTCGGCTTCCGCTTTGAAGGCGTGCATCGCGGGCAGGCATACTGGAATAACAGTTTCCACGACCTGAATTGCTATTCGCTGCTTGAGGATGACTGGCGAGGTCGGACGTGAGCGGCGTGCGAAAAGCCGTCAACATCATCGGCGGCGGAAACGTAGGGCGTTCGCTCGCCCGCCTGTGGCACCAGCATGGCGTGTTTACCATCGGAGATATCCTCAATCGTACGCCGGCCAGCGCGCAGCTTGCCGCGGAATTCATCGGCGAGGGGCGCGCATCCGCAACCATCGATGAAATGAAGCCGGCCGATGTCTGGTTGATTGCAGTAAGCGATGACAGGATCCGGTTCTGCTGCGAGCAGCTCGCAGCTTCACACAAGCTGCGCCCCGGCGCGGTCGTCTTTCACTGCAGCGGCGCGCTGCCATCCGGAGAATTGAAAGCAGCCAGGGCACAAGGTGCGGCCATTGCCAGCATCCATCCCATCCGCAGTTTTGCGAACCCGGAGCACGTCGCCACCGCGTTCGACGGCACCTGGTGCGGTATTGAAGGAGAACCGGCCGCGCTGGAGATTCTCGCACCTGCCTTCGAGGCTATCGGTGCTCGCCTCGTTACGATCGATGCGGGCGCAAAAACCGTCTATCACTCCGCTGCGGTGTTCGCTTGCAACTACCTCGTGACGCTACTGGATACGGCAGTCAAGGCCTACGGCGCCGCAGGCGTACCACAGGATGTCGCGCTTCAAATGATGGAGCCGCTGGTCAGGGGAACGATAGACAATGTTTTTCGTAGCGACCCCGCAGCGGCACTTACCGGCCCGATCGCACGCGGCGATTTGGCGACGGCACAAAAGCAGTCGCGCGCGGTCAATGCATGGAATGATGATTACGGAGCCCTGTATGACCAGTTCATGAAACTGACGATCGAACTGGCGCGGAAGAAGATGTGACTACCTGCTGTGGCTACCGGCGCCCGGAGTACAAATCGTGCCCCGCTTCGTCGATCTGGCGGCGAAGCGCGCGCCGCTCCTCCGGGGAAAGCCTTCCCGTGCGGCGGCCGTTGTCGCCGTTATTTTCGTTCAGTGCGCCATAGCCACTGGTATCGGGTAACGTGACATATCGTTCGCGCCGGGCTTCGGCGCGCGGACGGCCCTGCTCCGCCACTTGGCCAGATGGCTCGAATTGCCCGCCCTGGTTGCGAAAGGCGTACAATCCCGGCCGATCAGGGCGAGCAAAACCGCCCGGCTGTGCCGAAACGGTTCCGGCGCAGAACGCCAGCACGAGAAAGTATCCGATTCGAGAGAGACGCATTTGCGTAATTTGCGTAAACGCAGATTGACGATAAGTGAATTTCAGTGCCCGGCCATTCATATCGCAGCCGAGCCCCGGCTTGATTTCAGTGTATGACGCGTTGTGCGACGCGGTAACTGGTTTAAGGTAAAGTTTGTAACACTTTGTAATGCCTGCGATCATGCTTGAGGATCGCAGCTTTTCTGACGTTACCATAACGCCATGAGTACGACAAATACGACAACCACTCCCCAGCAGGCCGGCGGCCACAAAGCGAAAATCCTTGTCGTGGACGACGACTTGCGGCTGCGCGACCTGCTGCGCCGCTATCTCGCGGAACAAGGCTTTAACGTCGTGACGGCAGAAAATGCTCAAGCGATGAACAAGCTGTGGATACGCGAACGTTACGACCTGCTGGTCCTCGACCTGAT
>DASVLM010000349.1:0-2511 GCA_036384875.1 Noviherbaspirillum sp. | reverse complement strand
TCAGCGACACCGGCAGCGACAGTGTCGGGATCAGCGTCGCCACTACCTTGCGCAGGAACAGGAAGATCACCATCACCACCAGCGCGACCGTGATGCCGAGCGTCACGTTGACGTCATGCAAAGCGTCGCGGATCGATACCGAGCGATCGTTCATCAGGTGGATCTGCACCGACTTCGGCAACTGTGCCTGGAAGCGCGGCAGCATGCGGTGCACCGCATCGACCACCGCGACCGTGTTGGCGTCCGGCTGGCGCTGCACTGCCAGAATGATCGAGCGTTCGCCGTCGAAGGTGCTGACGCGCTTGACCGATTCATAGCTGTCCTCGACGCTGGCCACATCGCGCAGGCGCACCGGCTGGTTGTTTCGGCTGGCAATGATCAGGTCGGCGAATTCCGCTGCTCGCTTCATCTGCGGGTTGGCGGTGATGGTCAGCGTCTGTTGCGGGCCGTCCAGCAGGCCGACCGGCGAGTTGGCGTTGGCGGCATGCACGCCGTTCATGACGTCGTCGAGCGTCATGTTGCGTGCGGCCAGCTGGCCGGGATTGACGCGAATGCGCACCGCGAAACGCTTCTGGCCGTAGATGTTGACTTGGGCGACACCGGACAGGGTCGACAGGCTGGGCGAGATCAGGTTTTCCGCGTAGTCGTTCAGCTCGGACAGGTTCAGCGACGGCGAGGTCAGCGTGAGGATCAGCACCGGCGCGTCGGCCGGGTTGACCTTGCGGTAGGACGGCAGCTGTGTCATTTCCGCCGGCAGCGCGCGTTGCGCGCGCAGCAGCGCTGCCTGCACGTCGACCGACGCGGCATCGATGTCGCGCGAGGGATCGAATTCCAGCGTCAGCGAGGTGTTGCCGAGCGTGCTGGACGAGCTGATCACGTTGACGCCGGCAATCGTGGCGAACTGCTTTTCGAGAGGCATCGCCACAGACGCCGCCATGTCTTCCGGACTGGCGCCGGGCAGCGACGCGGTAACGTTGATGACGGGCGTGTTGTAGCTGGGCAGGGCCGCGACCGGAATCTTCAGGTAAGCCAGAATGCCGGCCACCACCACGGACGCGCACAGCAGCACGGTCATGACCGGCCGCCGGATGCAGAGTTCGGAAATGTTCATGCTCAACCTTTTTGCGCGCCGTCGTTCCGATTGCCTTGTTCGCTGCGTTCACTACGTTGTGCAGCATTGGAGGCCGCTTCCGCGACCCGCGCACCGGGACGCAGGTTCTGCTTGCCTTCCACCACGATGCGCTCACCTTCTTGCACGCCTGTCACCACGGCTTGCGTGCCGAAGGAATGTACAAGTTCAATGCGCCGGGCCTGCGCCGTCTTGTCGGCACCGACCGCGTACACCGAACGCGACTCGGCACCGGTGATGATGGAAGCCTGCGGTACGACAATCGCATCCTTGAGAGTGCGCACCACAGTGTTGACAGTAATGTATTGACCCGGCCACAAGGCTTGCCCCGGATTCGGGAAGACCGCTTTTACCTTGATGGTGCCGTTCTGCGAATCGACGGCATTGTCGACGAAGCTCACCTTGCCTTCGAGGATGGACCCGGAAGCAGCCGCGCGGGCCGACACCTTGATGTCGCCGGACTTCTGGGCGGCGAGCAGGCCGTCGAGTTCGCTCTCCGGCATGGTAAAGGTCACCGCAATCGGATCGAGTTGGGAAATCGTGACCAGCGGTGCCGAGGTCGGCGTCGGCTGCACCAGGCTGCCGGGGTAGACCGCAATCGCACCGGCGCGGCCGGAGGAGGGGGCGCGAATGGTGTCGTAACCGAGCGCCACGCGTGCCGCTTCCACGGCGGCCTGGTCGGCCTGCAATGCGGCGCGCTGTGCGTCGGCCTGCGACTGCACGGTATCGGTCGCGCCCTGGGAAATGAATCCTTTGGCAAGCAATTCCTTGCTGCGCGCGAGCTGGCGTTGGAGGTCTGCGAAGGTTGCGCGATCCCGTGCAAGCTGGGCTTCCGCCTTTTGCAAGTTGACGCGGTCGGCGCGGTCATCGAGCGTGAAGAGCAGTTCGCCCGCCTTCACAAACTGGCCTTCCTTCACATGCACCTTGGCGATTACGTTCGTCACCTGCGGCCGCACTTCCACGCTGTTGATCGAGCTGACATAGCCGTTGGCTTCCACCCGCACCGGCACGTCCATGCGTTTGGCGGCGACCAGTGAAACGGTGGTGACCTGGCCTGGTCCTTTTGCCTGCGCCGGCGCTTCTGCCGCTTTCTGCTGCCCGGGCTTTAAATACGTCCAGCCGCCGACTCCGGCAGCTACAGCAATCAGGAGGATGGCGATCCGTTTTATCATGGTCGGCGAGCGTGGAAGAATTAGTTAGCAAAGGCAAGCATTCTACGCATACAATCCCTGCCATGCACACTCTACTCCCTAAATTGGCCGACTTGCAGCAGAAGACGACAGAGAAGCGTTTTGGCAAGGCGATCGGCGATGTCAGCCGTGCCTGGAACGACAAGCTGGACCAGCGGTTGAAGCCTCTTGGCCTGAGCCAGTCGAAGTGGC
>DASVLM010000348.1:0-4827 GCA_036384875.1 Noviherbaspirillum sp. | reverse complement strand
TCGGGGAACTCGCCCACCATGTCCGTCAGCAGGTCGGCCTTGGACAGCAGCGCGCCGCGTTCAGCCAAGGCGGCATCGGCGCCGAGCATCGTTGCAATGCGGCCGGCGAGCGCCTTGACGCGTTCGCTGCGTTGCCCCTGCGTGCCGAGCTTGTTGTGGTACACGACGTTGGCGAGGCCGGGGATGCGGTCGGCGAGTTTCTTCTTCTTGTCCTGCTCGAAGAAGAACTTCGCGTCCGACAGGCGCGGACGCACCACGCGTTCGTTGCCGCCGATGATGTGCTGCGGATCGCTGGTCTCCAGGTTGGAGACGATCAGGAAACGCGAACGCAGGCGGCCGCCTTCGTCGGTCAGCGCGAAATATTTCTGGTTGGTCTGCATCGTGAGGATCAGGCATTCCTGCGGGACCGACAGGAAGGATTCCTCGAACTTGCATTCATACACCACCGGCCATTCGACCAGCGCGGAGACTTCATCCAGCAGCGATTCCGGCATCAAGACCTTGTCGCGTCCGGCCTTCTCCAGCAGGGAGGCGCGGATCTTTTCCTTGCGTGCGATGACGGAGGGAATCACCTTGGCCTTGCTCTCGAGCGTGACGGCATAGCTGTCGGCGTTCTCGATGGTGATGTCGCCTTGCGACAGGAAGCGGTGACCCAGCGTGACGCGGCCAGCGGCAAGACCGAGTGCTGCGGTCGGCACCACGTCGCCGCCGTGCAGAGCGATCAGCTTGTGCGCGGGACGCACGAACTGCACGGTCTCGCCGTCGGGGCGCTGGTAGCTCATCACCTTCGGAATCGGCAGCTTGGTGAGCGTTTCTTCCAGCACGGTTTGCAGCGCGGTGTGCAATGCCGAGCCCGCTGCAGTGTAGGTATAGAAAAAGCTTTCCGCCTTGCCGTCGGCAGCGCGTTCGAGATCGCTTACCTTCAGATCGGGAAAGCCGAGTGCGGCGAGCTTCTTCGCCAGCGGCGGCGTGGGATTGCCTTCCTTGTCGAGCGCGACCGACACCGGCAGCACCTTTTCGCGAATCGATTTATCCGGCGAAGTGGCGCGCACTTTGGTGATGGAAACAGCAAGACGGCGCGGCGTGGCGTAGGCGGTGGCGACGGAATCGGCATCGACGAAGTCGCGCGACTTCAGGCCGTTGAAAATGCCGGCGGCGAACGCATCGCCCAGTCGGGCCAATGCCTTCGGCGGGAGTTCTTCGGTAAGCAGTTCGACGAGGAGGGTCTGGTTCATTTTTCTTTGCTGTCATTCCCGCACAGGCGGGAATTCAGGGATTTCAATGAGTTGATAACGGCGCCGGGCTGCCGGCTTCGCATGGCGACGGATCAGGCAGCTTGCCGCGCGTCTCCGCACATCGGGAAGCCGAGCTTTTCGCGCGACTCGAAATACGCCTGAGCCACCGCACGGGACAGATTGCGGATGCGGCCGATGTAGGCTGCGCGCTCGGTCACCGAGATCGCGCCGCGCGCATCCAGCAGGTTGAAGGTATGCGCAGCCTTCAGCACCATTTCGTAGGCGGGCAGTGCAAGGGATTGACCTTGCACTTCCATCAGGCGCTTCGCTTCGCTTTCGTAATTGCCGAACAGCGAGAACAGGAACTCGGTGTTGGAATGCTCGAAGTTGTAGCCCGACTGCTCCACTTCGTTCTGGTGAAACACGTCGCCGTAGGTCAGGCGCTTGGTCACGCCATGTTCTTCCCACTCGGTCCACACCAGGTCGTAGACGTTTTCCACGCCCTGCAGATACATCGCGAGACGTTCGATGCCATAGGTGATTTCGCCCAGCACCGGTTTGCAATCAAGGCCGCCGACCTGCTGGAAGTAGGTGAATTGCGTCACCTCCATGCCGTTGAGCCACACTTCCCAGCCGAGTCCCCAGGCGCCGAGTGTCGGGTTTTCCCAGTCGTCCTCGACGAAGCGCACGTCGTTCTGCTTCAGGTCCAGGCCAAGTGCCTGCAGCGAGCCGAGATAGAGTTCGAGGATGTTTTCCGGCGCGGGCTTGAGCACCACCTGGTACTGGTAGTAGTGCTGCATGCGGTTCGGATTCTCGGCATAGCGGCCGTCCTTCGGGCGGCGCGACGGCTGCACATAGGCGGCACGCCACGGCTCCGGTCCGATCGCGCGCAGGAAGGTCGCGGTGTGCGAGGTGCCGGCGCCGACTTCCATGTCGTAGGGCTGCAGCAGTGCGCAGCCTTGCGCGTCCCAGTACTCTTGCAGCTTGAGGATGACTTGTTGAAATGTGAGCATCGTGTCTAGCCTTCCCGACCGGCCTGAAGCCGGTCGGTGCGGAGGAATGTTGTGGTGGAAATTCGCCAAAACCCTAGATTTTAGCGGGTTTTGAAGGGGCTAGGCGGGTTTGTTGGCCCTGCTTCCGGCCGTCAAAATGACCCCGATCAAGGCTGTCAGCGACAGCAGCACGACCGGCCAATTGCCAAATCGGCTATACGGCGTCAAGCCCTCATAACCTTGCACCGTGGCGGCCAGCACGCCGCGCGTGAACGGGTCCAGCACCGCGGCGACGCGGCCTCGGGCGTCCACCACGGCGGTCATGCCGGTATTGGTGGCGCGCAGCATTGGCCTGCCGGTTTCCAGCGAGCGCATCTGCGAGATCTGCAGGTGCTGCGGCAACGCGATGGAATCGCCGAACCAGGCAATGTTCGACATGTTCAGCAGGATGGTCGCCTGCTGCTTGCCGTTCGACAGCTGCGCTGCGATCTCTTCGCCGAACAAGTCTTCATAGCAGATGTTGGGCAGCACCTGCTGATCGCGCACCGCGAACGGCGCCTGCAGCGCTGCGCCGCGCGAGAAGTCGCCGAGAGGGATGTGCATCATGTCCACGAACCAGTGTGCGCCAAACGGGATGAACTCGCCGAAGGGAACCAGGTGATGCTTGTCGTAGCGGTAAGGTTGCACATTGCCCGACGATGAAATCCCGATTGCGCTGTTGGCATACTGTTGCGGCCCGTCGCTGAGAGGGATGCCCATGACGATGTTGCTGCGCGATTGTTCTGCATAAGCGGCGAAGCGCGGCAGGTAATCCGGCGGTAATTGGGTCGACAGCAACGGAATGGCTGTTTCGGGCGTGGCGATGAGATCGGCGGGGGCTTGCATCACCATCTCGTGGTAGAGCATGAGCGTGGAGCCGATGACTTCCGGATCGAACTTCATGTTCTGCGGGACATTGCCCTGCAGCAGGCGCACGCTGATCGGCTGTCCATGCGGCCGGGTCCACTCCTTGAACTGCAATCCGAATCCGGCGGCGCACAGCGCAATGACGATGAGTGCGGCGGGTTTTTTCGACGGTATCAGTGCTATCGAACCGGCGGCAACTGCGGCAAGCAATCCGATTCCGTACACGCCCACCAGAGGCGCAAAGCCTGCGAGCGGGCCGGTGACATGGGCATAACCTGCGGATACCCATGGGAAGCCTGTCAGCACCCAGCCGCGCAGCCACTCCGCCAGTGCAAATGCAGCAGGAAACAGCAGCAGCAAGCTTGGTGACGCGCCGACCTTGAAGCGCTGCCTCAGCGCAGTCGAGCCGCCCATCGCCATCGCACAGAACAAGCCAAGGTAAAGCGACAGCAGGCCGACCGCCGCCGCCGCCATCCATCCCGGCAATCCGCCGTAGCGGTGCATGCTGATATACAGCCATTGAATTCCTGCGGCATACCAGCCGAAGGCATAGGCCCAGCCGGCCATTGCAGACTGTTTCCAGCTTTCGCAGCGCAAGACCAGCGCGAACAGGCATGCGAGAGTGATGATCTGCAGCGGCCACAGTCCGAACGGTGCGAAGGAGAACACGTTCAGCACGCCGGCGAGCAGCGCGAAGAAAGTGCGATTGCTGGTAATCGTGCGAAGGGCGAGGCGGGTAGTAATCACTATGCCGGTACGGGTTGATGTTATTGTTGTTCCGGCACAAGTCTACATCCCGAATGCGGGAATGTGTGCTCAGGCGACCGATTCTTCGGCAATCGGCTCCGGCAGTTTCTCTACCAGCAGCACATGCACCTGCCGCGCGTCGGCGCGCAGCACTTCGAAACGCACATTGTTCATGTCGAACACATCGCCCTTGCGCGGCACGCGACCGAGATGATTGGCGACCAGGCCGCCGATGGTATCCACATCTTCGTCGGAGAACGAAGTGCCGAGCGTGTCGTTGAACTGCTCGACTTCGGTGAGCGCCTTCACGCGCCAGCGCGGACGGCGGCCGTCCTTCACCGGCAGGATGTTGTCTTCTTCCTCGTCGTAGTCGTACTCGTCCTCGATGTCGCCGACGATCTGCTCGAGCACGTCTTCGATGGTGATGAGCCCGGCAACGCCGCCGTATTCGTCGACCACGATCGCCATGTGATTGCGATTGGCGCGGAAGTCGCGCAGCAGCACATTGAGGCGTTTCGATTCCGGGATGAACACTGCAGGACGCAGCATGTCGCGCACATCGAAAGATTCTTCGGCGTAATAGCGCAGCAGGTCTTTTGCAAACAGGATGCCGACGACCTTGTCGCGGTCGCCATCGACGGCAGGGAAGCGCGAGTGCGCGGTTTCCAGCACCAGTGGCATCCACTCCTCGATGGGTTTGTTCAGGTCGATCACGTCCATCTGCGAGCGCGGCACCATGATGTCGCGCGCGGAAAGATCGGAAACCTGGAACACGCCTTCGATCATCGACAACGCATCGGCATCGATGAGATTGCGCTCGTACGCGTCGTGCAGGATTTCAAGCAGCTCCGCACGATTTTCAGGCTCGGGGGAGATGAGGGCGGTCAGGCGTTCGAACAGCGACCGCTGGGGTTTGGCGTCAAGATATTTGTTGACACCACTAGGGT
>DASVLM010000347.1:0-3409 GCA_036384875.1 Noviherbaspirillum sp. | reverse complement strand
AGCCTCGCCCCAAGGAGTTTTCATGAGCAGGACCACGGCATAAACCAGCAGCGAAACCGCGATGCGAACGGCGCCAAAACGAATTATCTTTTCCGGGTACAAGCCGAAATCAAGCCCGGTTCCGAGAAGAATGAGCACGATGGCTGCATAGGCGCAACCGCGGCTGAACGCGAGTCGTTGCTCGCGAA
This sequence comes from Noviherbaspirillum sp., assembly GCA_036384875.1. GTDB lineage: Bacteria > Pseudomonadota > Gammaproteobacteria > Burkholderiales > Burkholderiaceae_D > Noviherbaspirillum. Next base: position 3,221 of record DASVLM010000347.1, on the reverse strand, counting down.
TTTCGCTTTCATAGCCCGCGTAGAGCGCTTTATTGATTATCATTTTTCGGCTTCAGGGAATGACTGCCTCGGCAAACACATTGACTCCGGTCGCATCGGTGTAGATCTTGTGGCCGACTGAAGACTCGGGGAGCAGCGCTTTCATCTTGGCTTCGTCACGATAGATAAGATACCATTCGAGCAAATGTCCCATGACGAAGGTCTTTTCCGGGTTGCAAGAGTGGACGTTGGTCGTCAGCAGCGTCCCGCCTGAGGCTGTGCGCGAAGCAAAATACGAAAGCAGGCGGGCACACACCTTGTCCGACAGATAGTCGAATAGGCCTGCGCAATAGACGGCGTCGAAGCTGCGGCCCGAGCGCGTCGGAGCCAGCTTCCTTTTCAATAATTCATGCACGGAATCGTGCACGCAATCCACCGAAATTTTCTTGCCGTTGCGCGCAGCGACGGCGAGAATTTGTTCTTTGGTCCAGCCCAAGGTTTCGTCGCTGAAGTCGACCAATTCGAATGCGAGCACATCGGGCGTGGGATATTGTTCGACGAAGCGCTGAATCTCCATTGCCGGCCCACAGCCGACATTGAGAATGCGAAATTGTCGACCACTTTGTTTCGCTTTGTCTGCTTGCTGCACGAGGAAGCCCACCAGAATATCAATTCGATTGCGGTGCGCCACTGCAGCCGCCGATTGCAAGAAGGCGGTATTGACGATCTGAAAATAGGTGGTCGGCCCTTGCCGCGGATCATCCAGTATCTGCTTGACCATCTGGTAATCGCCTGCGTAACCAAGCGGCTTGGTGAAGGTACGGAAAACGAAAGGCGCACGCAGTAGCAATGGATGCAAGGCAGCTTGCGCATACGAGCGATGAGTTGCGGCGAGCTCATCCTCCACTTGCGATGCCTCCCCTTCCAAGGTATCCATGTAGGATTTGCATCGCCGAATCAAGGGTTCGGCAAGTTCGTAGAAGAAGTCCTGGCGCAAACGTCCGTTTTCCTTGGGCAAGGACTCAGAAAGATCGACCTGCTCTACCCAGCGGGACACCTCGGAGAGGAATGCGCGCATTTCGTTGACGACAATCTGGTAGTCACGGCGAATGCGAAAGCGTTTACCCCAATCCTCGACGAACGCTCTCACTTCGGCTCCGACGGAGGCCGGCATCGCGATCACGTCGCTTAACTCCCTCCACTCGTCGATCAAGGTTACCGACACGATCGCAGTAAGGCCGGTATTGACCATGCTGATGACGACCGCCTTCCCGACGTACACATTCTTCGTGCCGAGCCGCACCGTCAAGTCGCCCAACACTTCACTAACCTGCACAATGGAATAGGGGTTATACACCTCCATGACCAACGATTTGCGTTGCAGGTTGACGATGGTGCCGCGAGCCGATTCTCCCTGCGCATTGCGAAAGCTGACTACTGGGTCAATTTGCGTCTGTGTATACACGTTTTTTAGGTACTTGCAATCTAATATTCGGTCATGCGCACACTATTTTTGGTGCGCGAGGTTGGCGAGCTGGGAGCATCAAACCAGAAGGAATACCAAAAGTCGTTTGCATCATACTGCGTTCCCCCGTGCAACGCGACCAGACGAGTTTACTACGTCATGGCAATTTGCGGCAAATCCTCAGCTGCGGATCTTACTTCATTGAGGAAGCGCCAAGATTTACACGGTGTGAGCCGCTTTTATGCGACAAAATGCAATTGATTTTCATCGATTTGATGTCTGTGTATCAGTTGCTCGTTTGCGTGCCGAATTGATCCACTCAGTTTGACCTTCCCGTCGGCGCCCAGCGAACGTCGCAACCCGGTCGTAATATCCCTTAAACCCTAAACTGTCCAGTTCCTGGTGAAGCTGTTTCAGGCTGCATCTTTACTTTCGGGATTTGGCTGTCTCGGTCTTGAGCCAGGCAGCAAGTTGAAAAACGTATGGTCGATAGCGCTTGCGCTTTGACGTTCTGAATAGGCTGGCTCTGTGATTTCCAAGCGCAGGTAGCGACTAAGGGTATTGCGGGAGATGCCGAGGCGCTTGACAATTTCCCTCAACGGAACCTTGTCCCGAAGATACCTGCGTCTGATTATTTCAAGTAAAGCCACGTCGATCGCTTCGATTCCCTACTCATTCCGAAGAGTAGGATTGCGTGTCAAACATGGGTCATTTTCGGCGCAAATCAACCGTGAATTCCTGGCGCGCCGATGGAACCCGGCGTTTTGCAGCTGAGCCGGCCGACGCCGAATATGACGATTTGCTCATCGACTTCGCCGGGGAGAATTGGACAGAAAACACCAACGGCGATGCGCCGCATTGCCTCGCCAAAAAGACGGCTCGCTACCGCTTCGATGGCAGAGAATTCAAACTGGCGGAAGGAGAAAACATCGTAGCCCGTGCAAGCGAGCGCTGGTCTGGAGCGGTCAGACGGCAGCGCCCGGTTTCAACAAGCTCAGGATGTCGGACAGCTCGTTGCGGATAGCGACCGTATCGACTTCGAGCGGCGGCAAACCCACGGCCAAATCTGCCAGGCTGTCCTCGCCGTTGGCAAGGCGCGAATCGAGCTTGTTGCGCGCACCGCTGATGGTGAAGCCCTGCTCGTAAAGCAGTTCGCGGATGCGGCGGATCAACAATACCTCATGATGCTGGTAATAGCGCCGGTTGCCGCGCCGCTTGACCGGCTTCAACTGCGTGAATTCCTGCTCCCAATAGCGCAGCACGTGCGGCTTGACGCCACACAGATCGCTCACTTCGCCGATGGTGAAGTAACGCTTGGCTGGAATCGGAGGCAAGGCAGCCGGCGCGGGTTTGACGGGACGCTCGCTCATAGGGGAAAGGGGTTAATTCAGGCAGCGCGGGATAGCGGATTGCCGATGGAGACTTCCACCATGCCCTTGAGTTTCTGGCTGGCATGGAACGTCACCACGCGGCGCGCAGTGATCGGTATTTCTTCCCCGGTCTTGGGATTGCGCCCCGGGCGCTGCGGCTTGTCGCGCAACTGGAAATTGCCGAAGCCCGACAGCTTCACGCTGTCGCCGCTTTCGAGCGCGTCGCGAATCACTTCGAAGAACGCTTCGACCATATCCTTCGCCTCGCGCTTGTTGAGGCCGACGTTATCGAACAGCAACTCCGCCAGTTCGGCTTTGGTCAGTGTCGGCGTGTCCGTCGCGGCGCTCGACGTGGAGGCAGGAAGATCGCGGGTCATGTGGCTACGCTGTGCCGCAAGAAGGGCTTC
>DASVLM010000346.1:0-3978 GCA_036384875.1 Noviherbaspirillum sp. | reverse complement strand
AAGAGAACCGCTCCCGGCGAGCGGTTCTTTTTTTTCGCGCCCTGCCCCTGGGCGCAAGCCGCATGCCGTGGATGGAAGCCATCCTGCCTGCCGCCTTGTGCATGGCATTGGCATCCGCGAATGGCGCTACGCCGGCAATGTCTAGCGGAGTCTCCCCCTACAAGCAGGACGCCTCGCTCTACACGCTGTCGTTCCAGGACGAATTCGACGGCGACTTCCTCGACACCGGCAAGTGGAACGACCACATCTGGTACGACCCGCCTTCCAGTACGAAGGATTACGGCGTCGGCAACGGCTCGCTGAAAATCTGGCCGCAAGCCGATGCCAACGGCCGCTTCAAGGAACGCATCCTGACCACCGCAGGCAAGTTTGCACAAACCTACGGCTATTTCGAAATGGAAGCCAGGCTACCCATCGGCGCCGGTTGCTGGCCGGCGTTCTGGCTGCTGAACTCCGACGCTCCTCCGGGCGAGCCCGAGATCGACATCATGGAAGCCTACTCCGGGGACAAGACCGGTCACTGGGCAGACGAGAAGCAGCATCCGATCCGCTACGGCGTCAGTTACTACGAGAACGGCAATGGCCAGCCGGGATTGCACGATACGCACACACCGCACACCGGCGATCTGTCGGCCGGCTTTCACAAGTACGGCCTGAAATGGGAGCCGGACAAACTTTCCTTCTACTTCGACGGCAGGCTGGTGCACTCCGCCAGGGTATCGATGAACCGGAAGATGTACATCCTGCTCGACATGCAGTACGGCAGTGCCAGCGGGCCGGTCGATGACACTACGCCGCTGGGGCCGGGGAATGCGTTTGAGGTCAGGTACGTTCGAGCGTGGAAGCTGAAGGCGCCTCAGGAAGACGAACGTAAATAATCGACGGACTGAACTTGTCAGGACTTGGGCGTAGCCAGAGGGCGGACTGGGGTTTTGGGACGGGGACCATCTGCACATCTCATTGTGTCCGGCTTCCACCGTAAAAACTTCCCAACCGACCAAGTCTGTCAGGCAGAGGCTGTTAACTTATCCCTTGCCTTTTGGTCCCCGCCCCAAAACCCCAGTCCGCCCTCTGGCTGCGCCCAAGTCCTGACAAGTTCATTTCAAACTCACCATCAATTGCGATCCAACAAATTTAACGCCCGCCCCTTTTTCTATAGTCGTAACAAGTCACATCGGAATACCTCTCACGCATTCTTGCGTGGACAAATGATTCACATGGAGCATGGATGGCTGTTGAACTGATTTCCACCGGCGACGGAAACTCTTTGCGTGAACCTGCAGTGGGCAGTGTATGGTCCTACGCCGGCAACTCGATTCCTATCGACCTCGGCGGCCCTGCGCACATCGCATACGAGCGCTTTACGAATGAATGGATCGAGTCTCCCTTCATTGCGCGCTTCGAGCACATCGCACAACAGTATGGAAATCACCTAGCGGTTGATGACGGCCAGACCAGGCTGACTTATGCAGAACTGCGCGAGGCCACATATCGGCTGGCGCAACTGATCGAATCTGCGACTCCCGCCGGCAAACCGGTCGGCGTGCTGCTGACGCACGACGCACGCTTTCCGCTGGCCGCATTGGCCTGCCTCGCCGCAGGCCGTTTCTATGTGCCTATCGATGCGAAGCATCCGGCGGCGCGCATCCAGGAGATCATCACCGAAGCCGGGATGGATGTCGTGGTCACCGATCCGTCCCTGGAGGCAGCCCATGCCATCCCTGCCGAATTGACGCACATCGACATCGCGCAGGCATCGCATGCATCCGGCTCGACGTGGAAGCCGAACATCGCAGGAATGTCAGCGAATGACCCTGCCGTCATTCTTTACACCTCGGGCAGCACCGGCAAACCCAAGGGCATATGCAACAGCCAGCGCGGCATCCTGCAGCGCGTCGCGGCATCCACCAACTCATGTCATGTGCACGCCGGCGACAGGCTGATCCTCCTCAGCTCGCCCTGGACCGTGGCAGGCACCCGCGAAACCTTTACCGCATTGCTGAACGGCGCGTCGCTGCATATTGCCGATCCGCGCCGGCACGGCATCAACGGCGTGCTGAAGATCGCACAGGACAACCGCGTCACCATCTGCTACACAGTGCCTGCATTGCTGCGCACCTTGCTGGGCACACCCGGCGCACAGCAAGCGTTTTCGCACCTGCGCATCATGCGCATTGCCGGTGATGTCACCCTCGCCAGCGATCTCGCACTATGCCGCAACATTCTGCCGCAGGATTGCCTCTTCCTTGCCAGCTTCAGTTCCACTGAAATGCCGAATGCTTTCCAGTGGTTCGTGCCGCGTGATTGGCAACCTGACGGTGCACGCGTGCCAGTCGGCCATCCGCAGCCGGACGTCGGCTTCATGGTGATCGACGGCAGTGGCAATCCTGTCGTGCCCGGCGAAATCGGCGAACTCGTCGTGCGCAGCCGCTACGTCGCAATCGGTTACTGGAAGGACGGCAAGTTGCAACCGGGGCCTTTCCTTCCGGACTCGCACGATCCATCGATCCGCGTGCAGCACACCGGTGACCTGATGCGGCAACGGCCCGATGGATTGTGGGAGCTGGTCGGCCGCAAGGACAGGCAAATCAAGATACGCGGCCAGCGCATCGACCCGGGCGAAGTGGAAGCCGTGCTGCGCGGTTGCGAAGTACGCGACGCCGCAGTGATCCCGCGCCGCATCGGCGACGAAACCGTGGCACTGGTCGCCTTCGTCGTGCCGCGCCATTCCAACAAATCAACGCTGGCCGATGACATCCGCCAGGCACTTGCATCGCGACTGCCCGCCCATATGCGTCCGGCAGATATCCGCCTGCTGGAAGCGCTGCCCATGCTACCCGGCTTCAAGACCGACATGGCAGCGCTCGCACGCATGGACCGCGAAGAATGCGAACGCACCGCGGCCGCCGATCGACAGTTGCAACCCGAGCCGGCCGGCTCCGTGCGCGCCGTCGTGACGCAGGCATGGAGCAGCGTGCTCGGCGCGCATACCAGCGAGGCAGACATGCCATGGGATGAAACCGGCGGCGACTCGCTCAAGGCCATGGAACTCTGGTTCCGCATCGAGCAGAAGCTGGGCCGGAAAATCCCCATGGACCTGCTCCAGGAATCCACTACGCCGAGCAAGCTGGCGATGGAAATCGAACGCCTGCTGCAGGCATCGGCTGCTAATAGCAACGACGCCGGCAAGGACGCCAAACCCGTCGTCTTCCTGATGCCCGGCATACTGGGCGACGAGCCGCTGCTGTCGCATTTCCGCTCGGCGTTCGGCTGGAACGTGCGATTCAAAGTCATCGAGTATCCCGAATGGCGCAGCACGGATGACGCCAATAGCGGGTTCGAACAGATCATTGATGCCGCCTATGCACAGATCTGCGCCGAGCCGCCTTGCGAATCGTATGCGCTCGCCGGCTACTCCTTCGGCGGCTACGTCGCCTTCGAGACTGCACGCCGCCTTCAGTCGTCCGGCCGCCAGGTCGGTTTCCTCGGCCTCATCGACAGCCGCATGTGGGGCATGTCATCGGCAATGGGGCAAAGCCGCATGCATGCACTGATCGCCCAGGCAAAGCGCTACCTCGGCATCCTCGCCGATCCGCCCACCCTGGCCCGCCTGGTACGCAAGAAGATCGTCGCGGCAGCACGCTTCGTGCAATGGGCAGCCTCCTCGCGCCCAAGCACAGCACTCTCGTTCGCCTTCTACCGCGAACGCAATTACCAGCATCGCGTCGACGCGCTGCGCCGCTGGCGGCTGCTACCGCTCGACATGCCGATAACACTCTACCTCTCCGACCAGGGACTGGAAGAACTGCCGCCAGACTACGGATGGGGCCAGCTATGCACCGAGCTGTCCATCGTACGCGTCGGCGGCACGCATGCCTCGATGCTGGAGTCGCCACGACGTGAAGTGTTGCGCACGCATCTGCTAGATGCCGTCCTCCCATCACGTACCGACATGGCACGCCAGACCACAAGCGTCTG
>DASVLM010000345.1:0-2039 GCA_036384875.1 Noviherbaspirillum sp. | reverse complement strand
AACTCCCAACAGCGCCTACCTGCAGGACAGCCGCGGCGTCATCGCACGCAGCGGGTTCGGACTGTGCTGGCGCACCGGCTACTGGACTCAGGCGGATGCAGTACCAGGCTGCGACGGCCCGCTCGCGCCGCCGGTCGCCAGCCCGATTGCACCGCCGGTTGCGCCCGTGGCGGCCGCGCCGGCTCCCGCTCCGGCGCCACCAAAGCGCTGCGATTTTGCCGTCACACTGGCTAATGACGAGACCTTTGCATTCAACAAGGCCGTGCTGAACCCGGCGGCGAAAAAGCACATCGACAACGAAGTGCTCTCGAAACTGCAAAATTGCGCAAAGGTGGAGATCGTCTTGATCACTGGCCATGCAGATCGGCTGGGTTCCCAGCAATACAACCAGAAACTTTCCGAAAAACGCGCCGATGCTGTCGCCGCCTATCTCAGGAACAAGGGTGTCACGGCAGAAATCGACACGCTAGGCGCAGGCAAGACGCAGTCAGTGAAGGCTTGCAACGATAAACTTCCACGTTCGAAGTTGATCGAATGTCTAGCTCCGAACCGCCGCGTTGTCGTCGAAGGAAGAGGTATCGCGAAATAATCGCCGCCCGGGGGATCATCTGATGCGGATGCATTCTTTCCTGGCAGGCGCTCCGGTACAGCCCCCCGATTCGAGCGGGAATTCGTAGGAGTTCTCGCGTAAAAATGCTAGCGATTTCCGCCTCGGCGTTGCAGCGATACAACAGCACCCCAAAAAGCTGTTTCCGTTGATTTAGCAACAATCGAGACAGATCAAGCGTATGGCAAAATGTAGTTAGCTAAAGTGCATTGCAGTTGAACAACTTCGTAAAATCGGAATCACAAGGCCTGTGATAGTATCGATTTTCAAAATTGTTTATTGATAATGTTGCGCAGTTCATCTGCGGATCTCACAACCAAGAGGAAAAATATGAATAAATTGGCAAAACTCGTCTTTGCTGCGTCCGCAGTGGTTTCCCTGTCTGCGTCCGCAGCCGACTACATGGCAAAAACTCCGACCAGCGGCTACCTGCAAGACAGCCGCGGCGTGATCGTCCAGAGCGGCTTCGGCAAGTGCTGGCACACCGGCTACTACACTCCGGCTGACGCAGTCGGCGGTTGCGACGGCGAAATCGCCAAGCCGGCTCCTGTTGCTGCAGCCGCCCCCGCCCCGGCAGCAGCGCCTGCACCGGCACCCGCTCCTGCACCTGCGCCGGTTTCCGAAAAGGTCACCTTCGCTGCCGACACCTTCTTCGATTTCGACAAGGCTGTCCTGAAGCCGGACGGCAAGGCAAAGATGGATGACCTGGTTTCCAAACTGAAGGGCATGAACCTGGAAGTCATCATTGCTGTCGGCCACACCGACTCCATCGGTACCGACGCCTACAACCAGAAGCTGTCGGTTCGCCGCGCTGAAGCCGTGAAGGCCTACCTGGTTTCCAAGGGCATCGAAGCCAACCGGGTCTACACCGAAGGCAAGGGCGAGAAGCAACCGGTCGCATCCAACAAGACCGCTGCTGGCCGCGCCAAGAACCGTCGCGTGGAAATCGAAGTGGTCGGTACCCGCACCAAGTAATCGACACGCATCGCACCAAACCCCGCTTCGGCGGGGTTTTTTTATGCCCCGCCTGCTATCATTCCCCCTATGAACGCCGATCCTCTCGAACTGCAAAAATTCAGCGACCTCGCGCATCGCTGGTGGGACCCCACCTCGGAATTTCGTCCATTGCATGAAATCAATCCGCTGCGTCTGGAATGGATCAATTCCCTCGCACCGCTCGCCGGCAAGGAAATCTGCGATATCGGCTGCGGTGGTGGCATCCTGTCCGAGTCAATGGCCCGCAAAGGCGCGAAAGTCACGGGCATCGACCTTTCCGAAAAGGCTTTGAAGGTCGCCGACCTGCACAGTCTGGAAACGGGTGTCGCAGTCCGCTACGAAATGATTTCCGCGGAAGAACTGGCGGCGCGCGAACCCGGCCGCTACGACGTCGTCACCTGCATGGAAATGCTCGAGCACGTGCCCGATCCCGGCA